>CAKSSY010000081.1 GCA_934489945.1 uncultured Eubacteriales bacterium | reverse complement strand
GGACAGCTTTGCTATTATACTCCTTCTTTCTCCTTTTGTCAAGGGGTTTTCTTCCTTTTTTTGAGATTTTTTGCTATCCATCAAAGCCTCCGTCTATTCCGATACATTGACCGGTTATAAAGTCAGCTTTTCCGGATGTCAGCCAAAAGACCGCTTCGGCAATTTCATACGGCTCACCAAGACGCCCAAGTGGTGTTTCATCGCAAAGTGCGGCAAGAGTTTCCTCATCCAGCACGGCGTTCATATCGGTTCGGATAACCCCGGGCTCGACGCAGTTGACCGTAATGTGGGAAGGTCCGAGTTCCTTGGCAAGAGCGCGGGTCAAACCTTCCATTCCCGCCTTTGCCGCGGAATATGCAACCTCGCAGGACGCTCCTACGCGTCCCCAAACCGAGCCAATATTGACTATATATCCATTTTGTGCCGCAATCATGTATTTTGCCGCCTCTCGGGACGCAACCGCAGCCGAAAGAAGATCCGTATGCAGAAGAGAAAGAATTTCGTCATCGGCAGTATCGGTGAACAGTTTTATCAGACTCGTACCGGCATTGTTGACGAGAATATCCAGCCCGCCAAGCGTTTTTGCCGCTTCGCCGATTGCTCTTGTCAGAATCTCGGGATCGGAAACATCGACAGAAAGAGATTTTGCGCCGGTTGCGACGGAAAGTTCCTCCGCTGCCCTGTGACTTTTATTATATAGGAAAAAGACTTCATCGCCGTTCTCGGCAAACCGACGGACAAGAGCTGCCCCGATTCCCCGGGAGCCACCGGTAATACACACTTTTCTGCTCATTTTTTCACAATACTCTTTCCGTCAGACACGAAAATCATCGTCCCCAATTCATCCGTGCGGTAAACCGTAGCTCCGACGGCAGCATAGGACGCCAATGCCTCGGAAGTCGGATGACCGTACTTGTTATCCTTGCCGCAGGAAACGGCAACAATGGAAGGAGAGACCGCCTTGATAAAGTCGGGCGTATTCGCATTTTTGGCACCGTGGTGTCCTGCCTGGAAGAAGTCGGCTTTTAACTCGGAAGCTGCATATTCCCGCAGCATTTCTTTCTCGGAAGTTTCCAAAGCGTCGCCGGTGAAGAGAAATGACGTAGCTCCGAAATCAAACCGCGCAGAAACGCTGTAATCATTGATGTTGGAGTAATTTTCCGACAACGGTGCCAGAATCTTCATTTTCAGCTCTCCGAGCGTATATTCTTTTCCCGCCTGTGCAGGGAGCACGTTTATCGACTCATCCTCCTCCAATGCGGCAAGCATATTGGTATAGACCTTGGTGGTAGGGACATCGCTCTCATGAAGCGATGGCAGAATCACATTTTTGATTTTCAGACTGCGGATAACCGTTGCCGCCCCGCCGATATGGTCGGCATCCGGATGGGTAAAGATGGCGTAGTCCAGCGTCTCCACGCCGACGCTTTTGAGATAATCAACGACTTCCGTCTTGGTGGCGGTATCGCCCGCGTCAATTAAAATGTTGCCGGCAGTACATTTGAGAAGTGTGCAATCTGCCTGTCCGACATCGACAATATGTACCTCAAGCGTTCCCTCGACAGGCAACGTATCCCTTCCCGGATTTTTCTTTCCATCACCAAACAGTCCGCCGCGCCACGCGCCGAACGCAATCAGGAGAACCACAACAAATGACAGGAGTGCCTGCCAACCGGATTTTTTTCTTTTCTTTGCCATTTTCTTCCCTCCGAATTTCATTCGCTACATTTTACCATATTTCCACCATGATTTCAAGGGGCAATGTAAACCGAATTCCCATGTATTTTTCGACTTTTTTCACAAAAACCGATGGCAACGTATAGACAGGAATGAAAAAAAGTGGTATAATAAGAAATATTTTTATAAAGAGGTATTTTTTATGTGGTTTTGGCTTTCTCTTCTTGCACTTCTCTTTTGGAGTGGCTCTGACATTTTCTGTAAAATCGGTTCTGCCCCAGATGATAAACAAAGCCATTGGAAAATGGTCATTGCAGTCGGTCTGGTGTTCGGACTTCATGCGGCGTTCTCAATTGTGATCGGAGGCGTGCGACTTTCATTCTCCGACATCCTCGTCTATTTGCCCGCGTCTTTTTTGTACATTCTCTCCATGTTCTTGGGTTATATCGGTCTGCGATACATTGAACTCAGTGTCTCCTCTCCCATCTGCAACACCTCGGGGGCGGTATCGGCAATTCTTTGCTTCATCTTTCTCCAGGAACTGCCGAACACCCTTCAGTGGGTGGGTGTTGCCTGCGTGGCTCTCGGTACGCTGGCTCTCGGCATCGTGGAATTCCGCGAGGACGACGACGCACGTGCACTTCGTCAGCAGTCGGCATACCGCAAATACTCCAAAAGCGTTATTGCTTTCCTTATCCCAATTCTTTACTGCCTGATTGACGCACTCGGTACATTCTTTGACTCGGTCATTCTGCGAGATGAGGAAACCGGAACCTTCCTCGACAGACTCTTCCCGACTGTGCTGGATGAAGCAGTTGCCAATGTGGCATACGAGCTGACTTTCTTTGCCGTCGGACTTTGCGCGGCAATTTATGTATTCGGTATCAAACGTGAAAAACTGACGATTCCACGCGAAGGTCCCAAACTGCTCGGGGCTGTCTGTGAAACAGTGGGTCAGTTTGCCTACGTCTATGCTCTCGGCGACACTGCGCACGTCGGTTTCTCGGCAGCGATCATCTCGTCCTACTGTGCCCTTTCCGTAATCTGGGGACGCATCTTCCTCAAGGAAAAACTCTCGTTCAAGCACTATCTCGCCATTTTGCTTACCTTTGCCGGAATTGTCATCCTCGGTATTTTCGACACTTAACTTCATAATATTATAATTAAGGAGCCTGTCATGAAATACACCTCGCTTGTCAACCCTTTTCACGGATGCGGCGATGTCAAAACGGGCAAACTCGTCCCGCCTGCCAACACATGGCATCCAATCAAAGGTCTTGCCGGAAATACGACACCGGCAGCAGTTCTTCCCTTTGGAAAATACTCCTGCCTTACCTATGACGGTGCCTATCCATCCGGGTACGGTGTCAACAAACCGAACTCCGTAGGCACCATCGGCAAAATGTATGACAGAAAGCACTTTATAGGACTCTCCCATTTTCATCAAAGTGGCGTGGGAGATATTCGCGTGTTTTATAATTATGCTCTCACCGTTCCATTTTACGGCGATATCCCAAATCTCGTCCCGCGTCCGATTCTTTCGGAGCATGCCGAACCGGGCTACTATGCCGTCGACGTGGAAGAAATGCATGCAGAGACAACGGTAAGCCGCACGACAGTCTGCCATCGCTATCACTTCGACAAGAAAGACGGGCGGCTCTTTATTCACTTTGCTCACAACGGACTGGAGGACGAAAAACGACGCGGCAAAGCGTCGGGAACTGTCCGTATCCTATCCACAAGTCGGGTGTGTGCCGAAATGTTGCTCTCGGGTGTGAAACTCTTTTTCTGTGCCGAAATTCTCGGCGGCAAAACCGACGGCATTTGGTTTCGGGGAAAACGGGAAGGAAACGCTCTCACTGTCTCCGAGCCGACCGATGAACCGTTCGGATGCCTTTTCAACGTTGAATGCGAATGTGAACTTCGACTTGCCGTTTCAGCGGTCAGCTCCGAGCACGCCGAAAGCCTGTTGGCATCCGAACACCGCTCTTTCGATGAAATCCGCTGTGCGGCATCGGCAGAGTGGGAGGCGGCACTCTCGCGCATCGAAATCGAAACCGAGGATGACCGGGAAGCAGGAATCTTCTATTCTAACCTCTATCATACGCTCATCAAGCCCTGTGATTTTTCGGACGAAGCATTTCTATTCCGCGACCGCAAGGGCGCATTTGTCACCGACATCGCCACACTCTGGGACATCTACAAAACCCAGCTTCCTCTGCTTTTCACACTCTATCCCGACATCTCGGAAAAAATCCTTGCCACACTCATGCGCTTCGGAGAGGAGTCCGGATATTTTCCACACTGTCTCATGCTCTCGTCCAATACCGACATTGAGGCAAAACAAGCACGGATGTTGGCAGAATATGCGATCTGCGACGGTTTTTGGCGCGGTGTGAAGGCAGACTATGAAAAGCTCCTGTCACTCAGCATTCGGGACGCAGCACGTTTTTCCGACTTCGACACGGGAACCTGCACCAACGCCTCGCATATTCTCGACATGGCAGAAGCCCTTCACGCACTTTCCCATGTGGCACGAAAACTCGGCAGGAATGACCTTGCTGACCGTTTTGCCGTACAGGGCGAACGATTTCCCGAGGCGTTTGACCACAATGACGGCATGATGCGTGCCGACTCTTCCTACTATGAAGGAAACCGTTACAATTACTCCTTTCGTCCTACGCACGACACCACCGCCCGTATCGCCATTGCCGGCAAAGAAGCAACCAAAGCGATGGCAATGCGTTTTTTCGGCTTTACCGATGCCGCAGACAAGACCTGTCGCTTTGAGGGCTTCAACAATGAGACCGATATGGAAGCCCCATGGTTTCTGCACTTTCTCGGACGGCGCGACTTGATGTATCGCGTAATCCGTACAGGACTTGACGGAATGTTCACCGAGGGCGATGGCGGAATTCCGGGTAACGCCGACAGCGGAGGACTGACTGCCTGTTACCTTTGGAACGCAATCGGGCTTTTCCCCGTTGCGGGACTTGACAAGATGGTCGTAGGACTGCCGCGTTACCGTAAGGTCACATTGCACCTGCCTTCCGGACGCGATTTCACAATTTTGAATCCCACACTCTGTGAGCCGTCCGGTGCCGCTCTTGATGGAGTATCGCTTCCCGATTTTTCCTTTCCCGCTTCGCGCATGATGCAGGGCGGAACGCTTACCATACAAGAATAAAAACATCCGGATTGCCGATCGGCAATCCGGATGTTTTTCAAAAGACGGTTATTTTTGGGTTGCCTCCAGCAAAGGTTTCACAGGAGCAACGGCAACGTCCACTCTGCCATCAACCGTTGCGGTAAAAGTGATCCACTTGTCTTTCAGTACAAACCGCGGATGCGGGTCAATGTGATAGGGACAAGGAGTCTCGGGAGTCCACTCGGAAACCTCCGGATTCAGCGTAACAATCGGCACCGCGCGATCCGTGACGGTGTTGTAGAAGGTCACCTTTGAAGGACACCCGCGCCACCAACGAAGTCCACCATGGCTGTAGTAAGAGGCATCGCTGACGAAATAACGTTCATCCGCCGTGCAATACGCATGCCACGCCGTAATGGGAAGTTCTTCCTTATTATGAAAACGGCCACAGTCGACCGCAACCTCGTGGGCACCGGTTTCAAGATTCCGACGCAGAATATGTCGCCCATCCACATAGTAGATTTTCTTGCCGTCCGCGCTCCACCACTCGTGCGTCGCACTTGAAAAAAGCGACGGATACATCGTATCCTTACCATCCGGCGTCAGCGTGTGCAGACGAGGATATACACCGTCCGGCGTGTTCGCCGGTCTTGTGACTTCGCCGGTAAAGAAATCGGTATGATGCTCATGGGCACAAAGTACCAGGTTCGGATCAACAGGATTCCACTGGGCATGGTTGTACGGTACGCCGAGCGGTGTTTGGAACCATTCGGTGTATTTTCCCGTCGCCACCTCAATGGCGCCGAGCGTGGAACGGTCCCCGAATCCGATATCCACAAAAAAGAATTTGCGGTCGGGTGAAAACGTCAGATGTGTTCCTGCCGAGGTCAGTCTTCCATGCGTGGCAATCTCGGGAAGCGGTGCAATCCGAACCGGTTTTTCCTTCGGATCAGGAGAACGGCGGAAATAGCCTTGGTTGTTTCCCCACCAAAGGTCTCCGTTCTGCCCGTCTACCATAAAGATCGCATCTCCCGTCCCGGCGGTTTCCGGAAACAGCGCGATCTCATCCGTCGCAAAATCTATCACACCCGCGCCGTGTGCGGGAACGGGCGGAAAAGCGTAGTAAAACCAAAAATAACGTCCGTCATCCGAAAATCCGGAATTGACAAAATAAAATCCCTGTTGCACAGGTGCCAGGCGTGTAGACAGAATATAGTACGGCATTCCCGAAACCGGATCGGTGCGCTTGGTAAAATGCCGCGAATTTTCAACAGTATACATTTTCTCCCCCTCCTTTTTCCTCATTGTAACATCCCCATCTTCACCTGTCAAGAGCATACGAAAATTTTCTCTCCGTCTCTTGACTCTGCAGACAAAAAGTGCTATAATTCTCCCATTGAGAGAAAGAAGGTTTGCACATGAATCGCCAAAAACAACTTCGGATGATGAAATATCTTTTTATGATTACCTATTTTGCTTCTTATGTTACGCGACTCAATTACGGGGCGGTTCTTGTGGAAATGCAGGCGAGCACCGGTTTTTCAAATTCGTCGCTGTCTTTTGCTCTTGTGGGACTGTCTGTGTTCTATGGTATGGGACAGATTATCAGCGGTCTGTGTGGCGACCGCTTCCGTCCCAAAACTTTGGTTTTTACGGGACTTCTCGTTTCTTCCATCCTCAATCTTCTTATGCCGTTATGTCCCTCTCCCGCAGGCATGACGGCACTTTGGTGTGCCAACGGTTTTGCGTTGGCATTTCTGTGGCCGCCGATGGTTCGTCTCCTGCTGGCATATTACGATGAAGAAGAATACCAGCGTGCGACAGTAACGGTGTCATGGGGATCCTCTCTCGGTACTGTGGCAGTTTATCTTTTTTCTCCGCTGATTCTCACTTTCTTCCCGTGGCAGGGAGTGTTCGTCATTTCGGGCGTGTTCGGAATTCTGATGTCCTTTGCGTGGCGTTTTCTCTGTCTAGACGTCGCCCCCACCGCCCTGTCAAAGCAAACCGAAAAGCCGATTGGAACTCACGGAAAATTCTTTTCTCCGCTCTTTCTCTGCCTCATTTTGATTCTTGTCATGCAAGGAGCCTTGCGGGACGGTGTAACAA
>CAKSSY010000080.1 GCA_934489945.1 uncultured Eubacteriales bacterium | reverse complement strand
AAAAGGGCTTCCCTCCGCTCCGTTTCCGCGCTCACGCGGAAACGTTCACACCACCCTCCCAAAAGCTCTTGAACAAATGGAAAAGTGCGTCGCCGTGACGTGTAAAGCAAACCGACGAAACTCTCCTGCGTTCTTCCTCGTTCAGAGCTTCTCAAAAACCAAAACTTCGCTTGAGGCGTGCCCCTTCAACGTGAGATAAAGTCCCACATTCATCAACGCGCGCCCCGTATGCACACCGTAATCCCGCACCCGTTCGGGAATTTCTTCCTCATAGTAGTGATAGGTCGGCTCGTACATATAGAACTGTGTCTTATAATACGTCCCGTAGCCCGTGACCCGATAAGAAGCATCCGGATCCAACGCACGCGGGCAAAGTCTGTCCGGCACAGTGGCAAACTGCATATTGATTCCCAGTACAAATACCACCGCCTTTGACGCATCGGGAAGAACATACTCATAAACACCATAAGGGTGCGTATACACCGAGACAAGGCGGTAAAGCTCTCCGAGTTGCACAACACCACGTACCGATTTTGCCAGTGCAATCGTGCGTTTCAGTTCCTCCGTCTTTTCGGGCGAGATCTCCCGCAAGCTCATGGAGACCGACAGAGAGCTCATCATTCCGACATGCCCCTGAAATTCGATTGAAGTCGGTCGGTGATTGAACATCTGACTGTATGCCCCCGAGACAAAACAGGCTCCGCCCTCCATCTTGGGTAGAATAAAATAGGACATTCCCTCGTGCATCGTCACCGCATCGACGGGATCCTGGTTGTCGCTCCGGTGCATTCTGCCCGCAAAACGCATCATGCCGAGATCGGTTCGCTTGCCTCCGCCCGCCGAATTTTCAAAAATCAGATCGGGAAATGCTGCCTTAAGCGCACTGTAACACCGCCACATATTGCGGACGTAACGATCCCAGCCCTCTTTTTCGTGTCCTGCCGCAGCGGCACGGTAACCCATATGGTAGTTGTAGCGGTTGAAGTCGTTCTTTACGTAGTCTACACCGTTTTCTCCCACAATGTCAATCAACCGCTTGGTAATATAGTCGCAGGCTTCATCGTTTGCCATATCCAACGAGTAGCAGTTCATGCCGAGAATTTCGGTGGGGCGGTTTTTGTAGCCGATCAGCCAGTCGGGATGCTCCGTGGCAATCCGATTGGTGCGGAATACGGTCTCGGGTTCAATCCAAAGACCGAATTTCATGCCGAGACGGTGCAGCTTGTCGGAAATCGGCTTCAAACCGTGCGGAAACCTTGCACGGTTGACTTCCCACGTCCCGAAACCGAGACGGTGCGCCTGTCCGCCGTTTTCGGGACTGTCAATGTCTCCCGTACCCGTCCAGCCGCCTTCCAGAACAAACAGCTCGATACCGACATCATGTGCGGCATCGATCTCATCCAGAATGATCGACTCATCGACACGGTTGACAAAGGCATTGTGCGTATTGTAGATGATCGGCAGGAGGCGGTCGCGCTCGGTCGCGTCAACAATATATGCCCTCTCGTAGCGGTGCATGGTGCGCGAAACTTCACCGAAACCGCCGTCGGGCGAATAGCCGCCGAGAAAGACAGGGGTCTCGTAGCGATCGCCCGGCTCCGACAGGATACCGAAATCAAAGTCGTTCACGCCACCCGTCACAATGGTTCTGCCGCCGTGATCCCGCTCAAAAACGATTTTCCAGTTGCCGCTCCAGATCACGGAACCGAAAAAGACATCGCCTGCATCCTCGGTCGCCTCTCCGTGATCGATCATGAAAAAGGGAGCGCAGTACGGTCCGGACAGTCCCGTACGGGACTCCACCACCCGTTTTCCGGCAGCCAGTTTTTCCCGGTTGATTTGAAATTCGTGTCCGTAAGCACCCGTGAAATAGGTCAGACGGTAGTCACGCGGCATCAGATGCCAGTTTGCCGAAAACGCGCTTTCAATCAGAAAACGGTCGGTTCCCGTGTTCTTGATTACCGAATACCGCTCCAGAATATCGTATTCCGGACGAAGGGTATAGACTGCCGTCACGGTAACGGGGTAGGCGGGATCCTTCAGGGTGATATGCAGAATCTCGCCGTTTATCTCGTGTGACTGATATTTCAGAAAGAGGTCGCGCGTTCCGTCGGGAAACGTGATCTTGAGTGCCGGTTCAATGGTCGACTTACCGCCGAAACCCCGGTATTCCTGAAAATCGCCCGTCCCGATTTTGAGTTCGTTCACGGAGAACCGGCGTGCCAGTTCGTCAAGCGTCGGCAGATCGGCGGGGGTATCAATCCGCGCCCCCCAATAAAGATGACAAACTTCGCGTTTTTCGGTGATTTTCATGGCATACGTCGCATTTTTTCCCTGCAGGAGAAAGCACTTTTCGTCTTCAAAATATCGGATCGGCATACATTTTTCCTCTCTTTTCAAAATCGGTTCTTTCTATTCCTAATTATACCGTCTCTCTGCCGCTTTTCACAGTTCTTTTTTGCCGCAGAGAATCCGAAATTCGGTCTTGACTTTTTTCGGAATCTTTGCTATACTGATAAAATATCAAAGTTCCCGTCGACCGTTCTCCGCCGTTTCCGGGAGAAACGGCGGAAAAGCCCGCCAAGAAGAACAGAGACCTCTGCCGCCTTCCCGAAAAGCCACAAAAAAGGTTGTCCCGCCATAAAGTCCGAAAAAACTTTGTGAGGAACAACCTTTTTCTTTTTTATTTGGAACGGGTATCGAAATATTCAATCAGGGAATATTTGTTGGTATTGAGTTTTTCCATCACCTCGGTAAGCGCGGTGTACTCCTTCATATCGGTGGCGTAAATTCCCTTATTGGAGTCGCGGTTGGAGGAATCGGCGGTCCGATCGTCGGGGTCGTTGTCCCAGTATTTGAACCAGTCAAAACCGACACAGTATTTGCTCTCCATCAGACCCAGTGCAAAGTTCTGATAGAACAAGCCGCGGTCTTCCTGCGTTCTGACCGTCCAGCCGGCTCCGGACTTGTTGGTCAGACGGCTTTCGGGCGTACACACATCCATTCCCTTGGCGTACCACTCGGTAACCATGAAGGGCGTATTTGCCCAAAGCTGAATGTCGCTCATCAGCGTAAAGTCGGGTGTCCATTCGTTGTAATAGTTGAAGGTGATGATGTCACACCAGTATCCTGCCACCTTCATCACATACGGGTCGGTGTAGCAACCGCGAAGGAAGCGGCTTCCGAGATACATATGATTCGGGTCATACTTCCGTATGGCGGCACTTGTCACTTCAAAGTAGCGGTCATACGCCATGGCACGGAATTCCTTTCGGAGTTCGTCGGTCACGTCGTTTGCCGACACGTCCGCTTTGCCGGTTTTGAGATACAGAAACGTCCATGCCGTCGCATAGGTGTACGCAAAACGGGAATCCTCCCTGACATTCAGCATCAGTGCGTTGTCAAGCATGGTAAGAGAATCGGGAAGCTCGTTATCACTCATCCAGCCGAACACATTCCGATTGTCGGCATAAGCCGCAACCTGCTTTGCCGTCGCGTCAACCGATTTGACAAACCCCGGCTCAAACACAGGCAAAACATTGCCCACAATGCCGGTACTGCCCGATCCCGAGACCTCCAACCCGATTTGCTGTACATAGGTCTTAAGGGTATAAAGAATCTTAGTCTGAGAAAGCGGATCGTTCACCTTGGAAAGATTGGTAAGATCGCTCCATCCGCCGCAGGAATTGAATCCGAGATCCCGCAGATGTTCGGTCTCTTTCTGTGCCCAATCCGACACGGTCCCGAACTTTGAGAGCAGGTGCTTCTTCTGGTTGGCGGAACCGGTCGAAATATTCACAACCCCGACATGATAGTAGGGATTGCCCAACGGGTCGACCACCCACCACCGGTTCTCATCGAACACGGTATAGAAGAATCCGGTTGCGGGAAAAGTCTTGCCGCCGGTCTTGCCGCCGTATGTATCGTAGGACGCGGTTTCATTCTCCCGGTACTGATAGGAAGGAAGCGTATCGAGGGTACGCGTGGGATAGTTGGTATATCGGGTCGAGGAACCGTTCGTGTTCCCGGCGGTTGCGGCTCCGACCGAAACCGAATATTCTCCGGCATCCTTTTTGACGGTTTCGGCTTTTGTCGCACCTTGTGTCTTTTGTATGGTCTCCCATCTGTCAAGCCATGCCGTCACCTGCTTCATCGCGTAACCCCACGGATTGACACCCGTCACATTCAGTTCTGTGGTAAAGAAGGTCTTGCCGCTGGTGAATCTCAGAGAGGGAGCGACTCCCTCCCCTGCCTCCTTCGAGGAAAAGGTCAGACGGCGCGGATTCGTTTCATCCCCCTCCAAACGGAAGGCAATCTCATCAGCACCCTCGGTGATTGCCTTTTTCACCGCCTCCGTCACGTCAATCAGAACCGTTCCTTTGGCTCCGCTTCCCGTCGTAAGAAGCTCTCCGTCAAGAGGACGGTTGGCAAAGGTGAGCGTCTTTTCGTCCCAATCCTGAGGATTGCAGTCGTAGACCCGTATGGTCGCACCGCTTGAAATCTCGTTGTTGATACAATTTAAGTACAGATTGCAAAATACAAAATCCTCGGCTTTGATGTCCGAAACATCGAATTTCAGATAGACGATTCGCCACAATTTTTCGCCTTTTCCGTTCTTTGCCTTGAAATCCAGCGTTTTTTCTCCGCCGAGAGGCTTGTTCAACGTGTCCCCCGCAGCCGATTCGCCCGAAGAAACGTATGCGTCCTCGCTCACCGTCACGGTTACGGTCTTTTCGCCCTCGGAAGAACCGATGATTACGTCCAGTCCGTCCGGCAATTCTTCTTCCTCTCCGAAACCGCCCGTGTATGTCTGCGTGTCCTTTTCCGAGAACGAAACATCCAACGTCGCTGCCTGTCCGCGGTCTCCCTCAAGAGAATGGAAACGGATATGAAGTGGCACCTCGGGAGTGGCTTCCTCAAGACAGAACACGACATACCGGTCCCCGCGGGCGATTGCCTGACGGACATAATCGGTCACAGGGAAGGAATATCTCTCCCCCGTCGTGGTAAGATCGTCACGCGAAGTGATCAGTCCGTAGGGTTCGGGACGGTTGTGAAAGGTCAGCTTTTCCATCTCGGCAGTCGCGGGATAACCGTAGATGTTGACCTTCATGTTTTCGGGATTTGCGGCATCCTTTTGGCGGGCGGAAACCGTAAGCGACAGCGAAACCTTTCCGAAATCCTTGTCTGCCGCAAGCTCGGAAAGGTCAAACTTGACATAAGCATAGCGTGTCTGTTTATTCCCGGTGTTGGATTTGATCTGAATATCCGTAGCGGTGGAGAAATTGTCGCCGGCGGTGTTCTTTTCTGCCGAGGCATTCTGCACATAGGTGTCGGCAAGCACGCAGACGGAAAAATCCTCACCGGGTTTATGGGTCGGGTTGTTGCCCGCAGGATCGGTGTCC
The DNA here is from genome assembly GCA_934489945.1 of uncultured Eubacteriales bacterium. GTDB lineage: Bacteria > Bacillota > Clostridia > Oscillospirales > CAG-272 > RGIG8775. Next base: position 1,575 of record CAKSSY010000080.1, on the reverse strand, counting down.
GTCGGGTCGGTGTCCCCGGTGGAAACGTCATGGGACCGTTCGTCAGTCGTGACGGCGGGCGTAGTACCGCATCCGCAAAGGAGCAGCAAAAGCGCAAGAAAAAGAGCGAAAATGCGAAATTTTTTCATAAAATCCTTTCTGCCGCGCAGCGGCAACGTTTTATTTTCTCGCCGAAGCGGCGCAGATTCCCTTTTTATTTTATCATATTCTCTTTTTCATTGCAAGAGATTTTGGAAACATTCGGACATATTTTTGTTAAATTCACACGTTTTTTGGTTTCGGATTTTTCTGCAATATGGGAAAGTTGCCTATTTTTTGCAAGATTTTCATCCTCATGACAAAACATCTGCTGATTCCCGTCCGATTGACAAAAATCCCATTGTCTGTTATAATATAGTATAAAATCTGATAACCGGAGTGTGAAATATGAAACTGAAAGGCAGAGATTTTCTGAAATTGCTGGACTTCTCGGGAGAAGAAATCGCCTACTTACTGGAACTCGCGGCATCGCTCAAAGCGAAGAAAAAAGAGGGAAATCCTCACCGTCTTTGCGAAGGGAAAAATATTGCCCTCATTTTTGAAAAAACAAGCACACGCACGCGGTGCAGCTTTGAAGTGGCGGCGCGGGATCTCGGAGCGGGCACAACCTATCTGGATCCCTCCGGGTCACAGATCGGAAAAAAGGAGAGCATTGCCGACACGGCACGCGTTCTCTCGTCGATGTTCGACGGCATAGAGTACCGCGGTTACGGACAGGCGGTGGTAGAAGAACTGGCTCGTTACTCGTCGGTTCCCGTCTGGAACGGACTCACCGACGAATTTCATCCGACTCAGATTCTCGCCGACCTTCTCACCATCCGGGAGCGGTTCGGGCGACTTTCCGGAATCCGTATGGTCTATATGGGAGACGCACGTTATAACATGGGAAATTCGCTGATGGTAGGCTGTGCGAAAATGGGACTTGACTTTACTGCCTGCTGTCCCGAAAAATACTTCCCGAATCCGCGGCTCGTTGCCGAATGTCGGGAAATCGCAGCAACCACAGGCTCCACACTCCGCTTTCTGACAGATCCCGCCGAGGCTTTGCCGGGTGCCGATGTGGTGTATACCGACATCTGGGTATCGATGGGAGAACCCACAGAGGTATGGCGTGAGCGTATAGAGGATCTTTCGCCTTATCAGGTGAACCGCGAAGCCATGGAACGCACCGGGAATCCGGAGAGTATCTTCATGCATTGTCTGCCCTCCTATCACGACAAAAACACACAGATCGGCAAAGAAATGGGCGAAAAATTCGGCAGAGAGGCAATGGAAGTCACCGATGACGTCTTTGAAAGTGAACAATCGGTGGTGTTTGCCGAGGCGGAGAACCGTATGCACACAATCAAAGCTGTAATGGCAGCCACAATGTGATAAAAAAGGACGTTGGGGAACGGTCAGGAACTTTTTGAAAAAAGTTCCCGACACCCTCAAAAACTTTTGGAACAAAAAGGAAAAGGTGCGTCGCCGCAACGCCAAACAAACCGGCGAGACCGCTACAAAAGTTTCGCCCGCCTTTTCAAAGGCGGCGCGGTC
>CAKSSY010000079.1 GCA_934489945.1 uncultured Eubacteriales bacterium | reverse complement strand
ATGCAGGTATATGGCACAAAAAACAGGATTGTGGAGACCGAGAATTATGCCGAGCGGCTCCAATACTGTTACGAAACGCCTACACCAATGTTTGGGGATGTGGGCGAAGGAAAAACGGATGAAACTGGAAAGTGCATGATCTATCTTGATGATGTCTTTGCAGAAACCATAGATACAGATGTGCAGTATCAGGTGTTTTTGCAGGCTTATGGTGATGGTCGTGTGTATGTCAACGAGCGGTCCCCATCTTATTTTACAGTCTGCGGCACACCGGGGCTTGCATTTGGATGGGAGATCAAAGCAGTACAGAAAAACTACAATACGGTCCGGCTTGAAAACTTTGAAAGACCGGAGCAAGAGGAAACGGCAACCGATTTGACTTATCGGATGTTGGCAAATATTGAAACTGAAAATAAGGATGATGCGGAAACAGCGTATCAGTACCTTGAAACATTATTATATGATGCGGATGCAGAAAGTGAGGAAGTGGCAGCATGAAAAATATAAAAGGAATCGCATTTGCGAGTGATGGCAGCATGAAAAGACTGGCCATTACCTATGACGAGGTAAACGGCGACGGAAAGGTAACAAACCAGAATGTTAAGGTCAACCGTGTTGTGACGGATGATAAGGTGATTAAGGCCTTGGCAACGGTAGAAGCCTTTGCGCAATCAATCGCAGACGAAGAATAGAGGTGGTCATATGAACAAGGCGTATGCCAGGATTGCTTGGGAAAATTACCCAAGTATCGAAACACCGCTCAACGAACGGAATTTAAATAAGATGGATGCGGCAGTGGATGAAATTGATAACCGCATCGTTGCTATGGATACATCCAAGGTTGATCTGGCGAAAGCCAATGAACTTGTGAAAGAAATCCTATGGAATGAAGCCAATGGAACTATTACCGTTGTTAAGATGAACGGCTCTAAGGCGGTTATTGATACCAAGTTGGAGAAGCTGGCGGTCAACTTTACATATGATCCGCAGACACAGCAGCTAGTCATCACACTGGATGATGGCACAAAGCAGTATGTTGATTTGAGCGCGCTGATTACACAGTATGAATTTACAGACAGTGACACCATTGCATTTACAATTGGCAGTGATGGTAAGGTGTCCGCAATCGTAAAAGAGGGAAGCATTGAAGAAAAGCACCTACGCCCGAACTACCTTGCGGACATTAAGGTTGAGGTTGCCAAGGCACAGCAATCCGAGACGGCGGCAAATATAAGCGCAAAAGCGGCGGAAAGCTATGCTGTGGGCGGCACCGGCACCAGAGCCGGCGAGGATGAAGATAATGCCGAGTATTACTGTTCAAAAGCGGCGGAATACAACGCGAACATCGAGAAGCGCTTAAGACTTGCCACGTTCGATCTGAACGATGACGGCGAGTTAATATACACAGATAACTCAGGCAACAACTTCTCTGTTAATGATGACGGAGATTTAATATGGGAGGTGGCTTAAAATATGGCAAACGCAGGAAGAGTGGCGATCGTGCCAAAAGGTGATTGGAGCGCGGCGGTTGAATACAAGCGGCTGGATGCGGTAGCTTGCAACAATACGCTCTACATAGCAAAAAAGGCGGTGCCAGCCGGTACATTGCCTACGGATACAGCATACTGGATGAAATGTGTAGTCGGTGGTGTGGGAGCAATTGCTACAACAGAGGATGCCGGGAGCGTCAAAGCTGGCGATGACATCGGCGTGGATAGCACCGGAGAGATGACGCTCAAAACTGATTACGCGGCGCAGACAGACCTTGCCGAGTTGACCGGCGCGGAAAAGCGAAATATATTTTTCGGCAAGATCGCAAAGGCGGTAAGTAGTTTGATAAGCCATATCAGTTTGGGTGCCACGGCTGACAAGGCGGGGCATGTTAAACTGTCCAGCTCAAGCGCGGTGACGGACAGTACCGGATTGGCTTTGCCAGCGACAGAAAAAAATGCGTCGCTGGACGGGACACTGGCGCAGCAGATAGGTGCGCTAAACAAAAGTTTGGAAGCCGAATCGTTTGCCATCGCACCGGTAAATTACTGCACTCTTAGGTCATGTAAAGCTGTCTGCAAAAACAAACGCGTCACAATAACCGGTATCGCTGATTTTGACGTTGCGAAATATGATTTGACAGCATTTTGCGCTATAAAAATACCAAGTGCCTATGCACCTAAAGTGCTAATCCCTATGTTTGCCCGGAATGGTAGCGGCTCCATCTCACGTGTATACGTGGCAGATATATGGACAAACGGTGACATTATGTTTGTTATTAATGATACATTAACGGATTCGACAAAAAGTATTGTATTTTCTGCGACATATGATATTGACTAGTCTATTTGTGAGATGCAATAGCAAGCCCGTTAATCCATGCAGCACCGTTATAGGACGGATTTAATGGCAATATGATCTTTACCTTTCCATTTTCGCTGCCAAGCCCCCAAGAGACCTGCTCCAATTTCCCGTCAATGAGGTTGTTCCCGAAGATGATAAGCAGATACCAATCATCTGTATTACAACCGGCAAGTCCAAGTTTTTCAAGGGGGGCTTCACATTCGCCATTCACGAAAGATGCTTCGCACATGAATCCATTCATGATGCAGTTGTTTACTCGCATCCCCAAATAGCGCGATGCAAAACTTTTGTTTAACTAATAACCACATTTTTAATAGGAGGATTTTTTATGAGTAAAGAAAATGTAACCACGGCGGATACCGTGGAAGAAACCACAAAAACGCATGAATACGTCATTGTCGACGGCACAAGCTATGAGACTGAATCAGTATCGACTGGGACGGACAGCATTAACTTTGTGCTGGCAGGGCTGGAGATCGCCGCTGCGGTTGAGAAATTTAAACCGGTCACTGATCTGTCTGTCTCCGGCGAGGATTTACAGCCGTACGGCGTGTACAGCAACCTTACTTTTACATCTGCCACGGTAGATGCCGATGGACTGGTGACTGTTGTATTCCATATCGCCACCCAAGAAGAGGTTAGAATTAAAAAGCTGGAATCTACGCAGGCAGAACAGGATATTGCAATATCAGAGTTAATGTTTGGAGGTGAGAGCAATGAGTAAGATCGTTAAAAACATTATGATCCGCGCAATTAAAGCACGGATGAAGCAGGGCGAGACTTTGAATGATATTCTGGCCAGCTACCCAAAGCTGACAGAAGATGAAAAGGAAGATTTGAGAAAAGCGGTAGTATAACCGCGAGTAAGAGGGGCGCAGTATGAATGAAATCGAAATTGAACACAGACTTACAGAGACAGAAGCGAGGGCAAAATCGAATACGCATAGGATTGATAAGCTGGAACCCATTGTAGAAGAAATACATACAATGTCAAAAACAATGGTGCAGCTTGTTGGCGAAGTCAAGCATACAAACGAGACCGTGGGCGCCCTGGATGAAAAAATTGATCGCATGGATAGCCGTGTAGATGAAATGGAGCGGGCTCCGGCGGATGATGCCAAAAAATATAAGGCAACAGTAATCACAGCGATTATCAGCACGATCTCCAGTGCCGCGGCAACGGGATTTATTATAGTAATCGCGCAATATATCAAATAAGAAAGAATGAGGTATTTATATTATGAAGAATTGTGTATTTAAAGCAAACGTAGACACTGTTAAGTGGTTCAAGGCTGCAGGAATCCGCGCCGTAAAGACCGTAGCGCAGACCTTTATTGCTACGATCGGCACAGCATCGGTCATGGGTGCGGTGGACTGGAAGCTGGTAGCATCGGCATCTGTACTGGCCGGTATCCTGTCTATTGCGACATCAGTAGCAGGATTGCCGGAATGTGAAGAGTGTAAGGAGGAGTAATCATATGAAAATTTTAGACTTTTCAAAGTACAATACGATCACGGACTGGAATGCGGTTAAAGCCAACTGCGACGGTATTCTCTTGAGATGCGGTGTCAGAGGATATACCGTCGGAAACATCAAGATTGATGCAAAATTTCCGGAGTTTGCTGAAAAGTGCAGAGATCTCGGCATTCCATTCGGATTATATTTTATGTCACAGGCAATTACAGAACAGGAGGGGCGGGAAGAAGCCGCCTTTTCTGTTGCGCTTGCGAATCAGTACGGAGCAACACTTCCGATTTTTATTGATTCCGAGGATGGAGACGGAACACCGAGACAGGTAAGAGCAGACGGTCTTGGACGATCCGCTCGGACAAGCATATGTATAGCGTTCTGCGATGCGGTGCAGGCTACGGGAAGAAAAGCCGGCGTATATGCTTCTGAAAGCTGGTTTAATAGCAAACTGAATTTTGCGGAACTGCGACAGTTTGTAATATGGGCAGCTAAATATGGGAAGAATACCGGCGGTCAGTGCACAAAGATCACACTCTCTAAGCATGATCTGCACCAGTACACTAGCAAAGGCATTGTTCCGGGTATATCCGGTTACTGTGACGTATCATTGACATATTCAGATCTTGGAGCTTATGGTGATGGTAAAGTGCAGATTGCAGAAACACATATGCAGCCAAATTACAGACCGGGCATTGCATATTTTGTACATTGTTCAAATCTGCGTGTGAGATCTGCGCGCGAAATCAAAGATGGCAACGTATTGTATAAGATCAGCAACACAGCCGTGCTTAACCGCGCAACAGCAAGAGACAGCACAGGTCGCATCTGGATGAACATTTCTGGTACGAACCGCGAAGAGTGGGTATGTGCCGATGATGGCAAGAGAAGTTACATATATTAAGTAGGACAAGCCGGAGGGAGAAATCCTTCCGGCTTTTTACGTTATAACGAAAGTTTAAAATATGGCTTACAGAAAAAATATTAGTTGTGTGGTCCATGCCCACATTTCGCCCACAAACGAGTAAATTATGTTATTTTTGCATAGGATATCAAACGATATATAAAATGCCTACGACCACAGTAACTATGCTACTTTGGGTAGGCATTAAGATACATAAAATGATATGCAAATATATACTATGCAACAAAAGTAAGTCCATGTGGCTCCGGCAAGAAATATAAATACTGCTGCGGAAAAAATGCATAAAAGGGCTTTACATTTGGAAAAAATCGTACTAGAATAGCAATGAAATAGGAAAATACGTAGAAGAGACGAGTAGATTGCCGAACGGCAGCAGAGAGAGATGCAAATGCTGCAAGCATCTTTGCCGGAAGCAGTTGAAGACCAGCTCTGAGTGACCCCAATCCGGTCCGGTGATTCCGTTACCATCGAATGAGAGATCCGCCTGTTGACATGATTTTTAGTGTGATTGGCATTGAAGGTATTGGGATTGAAAGCCTTGCCAATTTAAGATGCGACAGCGGATAACCAGGGTGGAACCGCGTAGAAGATACGTCCCTTGTATTATGTAGTGTAATACAAGGGGCTTTTTTATTTTGGAAAAACCGGTATGGTACAGCGTATTTGATTTTATCTCACAAAAATCTTGACGGTGGAAAAGGAGAAAAACATGAAAATTTTAAAAGAGATTGTTTCAAATCTGGATGAAGAAAAGGTGGTGAGTAAGCGGGAAATGCTTCTGACCGTGACCACCTGCACATTGGCAGGGATTCTGCTTGGCATTATATTTTCACCGAAAAAGCGGACGATGATCGGGAGCCATAACGGATGTTACAATGGAAACTATCCGACAGATGATATGGAAGATGATGCATATATGGATGATTTCTGGGAAGATGAAGATGAGGACTGCTTAAGCTTCCGCTAGAGATCATACCTGATTTATAAACCTAAAGAATCAAAAAAAAAGGAGACTTATCTATGAAGATTACATTAAAAGATGGTTCAAGCAAAGAGTACAGTGAAGCAAAGAGTGTTTACGATATCGCAAAGGATATCAGTGAAGGACTTGCACGTGTGGCATGTGCAGGTGAGATAGACGGAGAAGTGGTGGATCTGCGTACCGTGATCGATAAAGACTGCACTTTGAATATCCTGACACCGAATGACAAAGAAGGACTGCGTGTTATTCGTCATACTGCGTCCCATGTGCTTGCAGAAGCAGTAAAGAGACTGTTTCCAGATGCAAAGATGACGATCGGACCTGCCATTGACGATGGATTTTATTATGACTTTGATGCACAGCCATTTTCAAGGGATGACCTTGATAAGCTGGAGGCTGAGATGAAAAAGATCATCAAGGAAGGCCATGAATTAAAACGTTTTACATTACCGCGCAACGAAGCGATTCAGCTTATGAAGGAAAAAAATGAACCGTATAAGGTGGAACTGATCGAAGATCTGCCGGAGGATGCGGAAATTTCTTTCTATGACCAGGGCGGATTCGTGGATCTGTGTGCCGGACCGCACCTGATGACCACAAGGGGAATTAAGGCGTTCAAGCTTACATCTTCCTCCATGGCATACTGGAGAGGTGATTCCGAGAAGGCGCGTCTGCAGAGAATTTATGGTACTGCATTCAACAAAAAAGAAGAACTGAATGAGTATCTGGAGAAATTAGAGGATGCAAAGCGCCGTGACCATAATAAACTCGGACGTGAGATGGGACTGTTTACAACGGTTGATGTCATCGGACAGGGACTTCCGCTTTTCACTCCGAAGGGAACTAAGATGATCATGAAGCTTCAGAGATGGATCGAAGATCTTGAGGACAATGATTGGGGTTATGTGCGTACCCGTACACCGCTTATGGCAAAATCGGATCTTTATAAAATCTCCGGACACTGGGATCATTACAAAGACGGCATGTTCGTACTTGGTGATGAGGAACACGATAAGGAAGTGTTCGCGCTTCGTCCGATGACCTGCCCGTTCCAGTATTATGTATACAAGAATGAACAGCATTCCTATCGTGATCTGCCATATCGTATGAGCGAGACATCTACACTGTTCCGCTGTGAGGACTCCGGTGAGATGCACGGACTTACCCGTGTGCGTCAGTTTACCATTTCCGAGGCACATCTTGTAATCCGTCCGGATCAGGCGGAGGAAGAATTAAAGCGTTGTTTTGATCTGTCCTATTATGTACTGAGTGTTCTTGGACTGGAAGGAGACGTTACCTACCGTCTTTCCAAATGGGATCCGGCGAACAAAAAGAAATATCTTGGTGATGATGAATACTGGAACCGCACTCAGGAAGCGCTG
>CAKSSY010000078.1 GCA_934489945.1 uncultured Eubacteriales bacterium | reverse complement strand
ACATTGTGTTCTGTTACCGGTGCTGAAAAAATACCGGGAACTCTATCCGGGTATTCGTCTTAAAATCAGTAATTCCTCTACGCCACAAGCGGTGGATGCAATCAAGAATGGTATTGCAGATATTGCGGTGGTAACAACACCGACTTTGCCGTCCGCTACGGTAGAGGAAGTTACAATCCAGAAGTTCCGCGAAGTTGCGATTTGTAATCCTGTTTTTTCGGAGCTTTTGAAAAGCAAGATCGGATTTGAACAATTGTTTAGATATCCGATGATCTCTCTTGGAAGACAAACAAAATCTTTTGAACTGTATTTACAGTTTTTTGCGAGTGAGGGATTTCGGTATGATCCCGAAATTGAAGCGGCGACAGCAGACCAGATTTTGCCGATGGTCAAGGCAGGACTTGGAATTGGTTTTGTTCCGAAAGAATTTCTTGCCGATGTCGAAGGTATTTTTCCAATAGAAACGGAAAAACCGCTTCCCGAACGTGAGATTCGCATCGTGAAGCGGTGTGAGCAGTCACTTAGTGTCGCGGCAAAAGAGTTGGAGCGATTGATTCTGACTCAGCAAAAAAACACAGATAAATAAATTTTATCAGATAGAATTGACGGCGTGATCGGATTCATGTAAATGTTTGTTTGTATTTTTCCGCTTGCCTTGATCAAAGAGCAACCTGCGTTTCAGCAGGTTGCTGATTTTTATATGGAAATTTGTTTTTAGAAAATCAAACAATCGGAATAAGTGGCGTTTTCATTTTAATCAGTGCAAAAATACAATAGTTGATGATGTCAAATAATTGAGAAGCGATGCCTTCGGAGACCCTGCATTCACCGTGATTGGATAAAATGGTACGGATTCTGTAGACTCGAATAATAATCTGATCGGTCATGGCTTCCGGTGACATGGATTTCCACGCATCTCCGTAATCCGTATTTTTTTTGATGAGCAGATCTCTGACTTCGCCGGAAATCGTGCGGTAGGCGTTAAGAATATCCTCACTTTTGATGCTTTCGATCGATTCCAGATTTTCAGTAAAATCATTACAAGTGATGAGATTATTGCTATGACCCAATTTAATGAGAAACATAATACAATAATTGATAATACCGACGTATTCAACATCACGTCCCTCCGGGATCATGGCATGGTCGTCATGCTCTTCCAAAGTACGAATACGTTTGGCTTTTCTCCAGATTTCATCATTCAGAGAAGGGAACCGATATAATAGCCAAACGGGACCATAGTCAGCATTTTTGTTTTGGAACAGATTCATACAGTATTCCATTATTTTGTCGTAATTGGTTATCAAATCATTATTCATTCCGATACCATTCTTTCTTATTTGGTGGCAAAAGCCTTGTTTGAAATATAAATCTATTTTATTATATCATTTTTGGTTGTACTCGTCAAGTAAAAATAATATTTTGGAAATCTTCATTTGAATGGAGTGAGCAATAAGACAGATTTTGTTTTTGACAGAGAGATTTGGGGAGAGTTCGGTATAAATACCGAACTCTCCCCAAATATAAGATTTAAAAAAACGGATTTTTGGGATATGTAGAGGAGAAATCCTGACTCCGATATCCGATTAAAAAGCGTGAGTTTTTGATTTGTTTTTTCAAGCGTTTCTTTTCTTTGCAGTGACCTTTTTCATAACAAAGAGGAAAGCGATTACAAGAATAGAGCCAACAATCAGAGAAATAATCGCGTTTTGTACAAAACCTGCAAAAATAAACATAATAAAGGACATTGCTGCAACACTGATTGCGTATGGCAATTGTGTCGCTACGTGGTCAACATGGTTGCACTGTGCACCTGCAGAAGCCATAATTGTGGTATCCGAGATGGGAGAGCAGTGGTCACCGCAGACGGCACCTGCAAGGCAGGCAGAAATGCCAATAAAGAACAAGGGAGAGGACTGATCAAACATAGCGGTCACAATCGGAATCAAGATTCCAAATGTTCCCCACGACGTGCCGGTTGCAAAGGCAAGCAGACAAGCAACAAGGAAGATAACGGCAGGAAGAAGTTTTGCAAGATCGGCAGGGAAGGAAGCCATCATAGTTTTGACGAATTCGTCGGCATGAAGCAGATTCGTCATATTCTTCAAAGAAGTTGCCAGCGTCAGAATCAGAATAGCGGGCACCATGGCGATGAAGCCTTTCGGAACGCATTCCATTGCTTCTTTAAAACTAATCAAACGACGGAAAATAAGGTAAACAACAATCAAAACAAGCGAAATCAAGCCGCCCCAAGGAAGTCCGATATAAGCATCTGTGTTTCCGAATGCACCGATGAAATCTCCCTTGTAATCTGTTCCGCCCCAAGCATCAACACCGAAGAAGCCGCCGACATAGAGAAGACCGAGTACGCAGGAAACGATCAGAACAATAATGGGCAGAAGCAAGTCGAAGACACGACCTTTTTTGTTGAAGTCTTTATCATCAATGTCTGCCTTCTGATGTTCTTCGTTTCCGAAAAAATCACCGTTTTGCGCTTTAATCTCAAAGTCCGCCATTTTTCCATAGTCAAAGCCCATAATAGAAATTGCAATGATGAAAACGATCGTCAGGAGTGAATAGAAATTAAAGGGAATTGCACGAACGAAAAGTTCAAGTCCGGATCCGGAGTAAGCACCTTCCGGAACACTTCCCGATACTGCTGCTGCCCAAGAGGAAATGGGAGCAATCATGCAAATGGGAGCTGCAGTAGCGTCAATCAGATAAGCCAGTTTGACGCGGGAGATTTTATGAGAGTCGGTAACAGGCTTCATTACGGAACCGACAGTGAGACAGTTGAAATAGTCGTCAATAAAAATCAGAACGCCAAGGGCAAAAGTGGCAAGTGCGGCACCGAGTTTGGTTTTGATATGTTTTTCTGCCCAACGACCAAATGCCTGTGAACCGCCGGATTTGTTGACGAGTGCCACAATAATACCGAGAATTACAAGAAAAATAAAAATCCCGGCACTGTCGGAAACAGCGGCAATCATTCCTTCTTTGACCATGGCATCCATTGTTCCGGTAAAACTGCTTTTTGCATAAAGCAATGCACCGACAACAACACCGATAAACAGAGAAGAATAAACCTCTTTTGTGATAAGTGCCAAACCGATAGCAATTACAGGCGCAAGAAGTGCCCAAGCAGTGTTCTCCGCACCGTTTTTGTTAGTCAAAACGGCTGCAAGAACAATGACCACCAGCGCGATAAGAAGTGCAATTGCAGTGGTCAATTTCCGTGTCTTTGACATGATTCAATGTCCTCCCAAAAATAAATAAAATGAAGAAAGGATAGTGCCCGCACGCAGAACACTATCCATCAAAAACCAAATATAAAATTCAGTAAATGAAATCAAGATAGCTCTCCACGTAACGTGACAGTCTGACACATTTTTTGCGCCAGCCCAACGATCGTACCAAACAGAAATAACAATCGTTTCGGCGATTTTACCTTTTTTCTGCAGTGCTGAATCACTTTTGAAGCAGAATACTCATCAAAATCGCGCCTCTATCAAATTCGTTTACCATTATACAACAATATTCACGGTTTGTCAACAATTATTTTTAATTTTCGAGAGAGATTTTTCCGACAAGAATTTTTGAAGAGCTTGTGCAAGCTGATCGGGGCAGGAGGTAGAACGAAAACCGCAACGAATTCCGGCGAGACGGGAAATCGCTTCTTCCACCGTCATACCTCTCAAAAGTGCGGCAACACCTTGTGTATTTCCCGAGCAACCACCGGTGAAAACAACGTTCTGAATAATACCGTTTTCAATGTCGATATCAATTTGTCTTGAACAGACACCTTTAGGAGAATATTGAATGTGTTCCATATTTTACACCTGTTCAAGAAGAGAGAAGCTTTCTTCAAGGAAACGGTTCATTTCTTCTGCCGTCATGCGACGTTGTGAAAGAACCGATAGTTTATAAATATATCCGGCGATTTTCAGTGCATGTTCTTCATTCTTGGTGGAAATATCTTCCGTTAATTTTGAAATCAGAGGAGATGTTGTGTTCAAAACCAATGTTTCACCATCCTTGGATCCCATTTGAGGAATATCGGAATTGTTATACATCCTCATCATATCTTCAAAACGTCTTGCATTTTCATCCAAATTAAGAATAGCAGGAGTTTTGGAGGATTTTAACGCTTCGGTTTTTACTTTCAAATCTTTGTTTCCGCTTGCCTTACGGAAGAGTTCGACCAACTCTTGGTTTTCTTCCGTTGTTGTGTCGGATTTCAAAGCAGATGCGATGTCGGCATCAACACGAACAAACTTAACATTTTCCATGTTTTGTTCCAAAGAAGAAAGAAACTGCGTTTCAAAACTCTTGTCGAAACACGCAACCTGAATTCCTTCTTCCGAAAACAAGGAAATATACTGTGCCTGAAGAGCTTTATCTGAGGTATAGTAGATTGTATTTTCGTTCTTTTCTTTTGCCTTTTCCAAATAGTCTTTTATGGTGATATGAGAATCGTCAGTCAGCTTAAGAAGCAAGGAATCCTTTACGCGATCATAAAACTTTTTGTCGCGGACGCAGGCATATTCTACAAAAACCTTGATGCCTTCCCAGATTTTTTCATAATTCTCACGGTCGGTGTTGCAAAGAGCATTCAGCTTGTCAGCCACTTTTTTCACGATGTGTGATGAAACCTTGGAAACGTAGGTGTTGGTTTGCAAATAGCTTCTTGAGACATTAAGCGGAAGTTCCGGGCAATCCAAAACTCCTTTGAGCATCAACATATATTCCGGAATTACTTCTTTAATATTGTCTGCAACAAAGACCTGATTATAATAGAGTTTAACCTGTCCTTCAAGTGATTCATAATCGTTGCTGATTTTCGGGAAAAAGAGAATCCCCTTGAAATTCAAAGGATAGTCAGCATTGATATGAATATAAAAGAGCGGATCCCGATAGTCGGCAAAAACCTTCTTGTAAAATTCATTGTATTCCTCCGGTTTGCACTCAGATGCAGGTTTCAACCATAAAGGAGTAGTGTCGTTAATCGGTTTTTCTTCCTGTTTTTCATTTTCGTCTTTTTGTTCATTGACATCGCAGAAGAATATCTCAACCGGCATAAAAGAACAATATTTGTTCAGAATTCCGCGAATTTTTGAGGCGTCGAGATATTCTTTCTCATCTTCACTGATGTGCATAACTACAGTGGTTCCATGCCCCTCGGGACGTTCTGTAGCTTCGATTTCATATTCCTCGGCATCAGCACAACTCCAGTGAACGGCTGGAGCATCGGTATAAGATTTGGTAAGAATTTCAACTTTGTCACTTACCATAAAAGATGAATAGAAGCCAAGTCCGAAATGTCCGATAATTCCGTTTGCGGCGGAATCTCCTTTGTCCTCATACTTTTGAATGAAATCCACGGCACCGGAAAGAGCAATCTGACAGATATATTTTGTCAGTTCTTCATCAGACATACCGATACCGTTATCGCTGACACGGATAGTTTTTTCCTCTTTGTCGAGAACCACATCAATTCTGTATTTTTCATCGGTTGATGGGATTTGACCAAGGGACTGCAATCTCTTCATTTTTGTAACTGCATCGGTAGCATTGGAAACAATTTCCCGAAGGAAAATATCCTTCTCGGAATACAACCACCGTTTTATGACAGGAAAAATATTTTGTGTTTCAACCGAGATGCTGCCTTTTTTTGAAAGTTCCGACATAGTTTTTATAACCTCCGAGATAAGAATTATTTATGGTGTTTTTCTTCCTTATTTTGTTTTTCCTTGTTTTTTGGTGCTTGGCGTTTTTCTTTTCGCTTTTCGGATACTTCGCGCAATTTACGGGCAAGAAAACCAAAGAACCTCTTAATGTTGGCTGCCAGAAAATGAAATACTTTTTGACATCGTTTATATATTCTAGTGTTAAAGCCTTCATGCTGTTCGTTTGGCTCTACAAGAGAATCTTTGGGATAATATTCGGCAATGTCTGTAGCAAGTTCTTTCTTTTTTAGTCGTTTGTCGACAAACGACTTGACGAAAGAGCAGAGAATTGCGAAGATCGGAACGCCGAAGAAAGTGCCGATGATGCCAAGATATCCGCCCATAACAATAACTGCCACAATTACTCCGAGAGAAGAAAGCCCCGTTTTGTCTCCTACAATTTTAGGTTCTAAAATGTTGCCGTCAATCTGTTGAATAACCAAAATCAGGATTATAAATAAAAGCAATTTGGAAGCATCGGACGCAATCAGAACAATAAATCCCGAGGGAATAGCACCGATAAAAGGTCCGAAAAAAGGAATAATATTGGAAATTCCGATTAATACCGAGATCAAGATAGCGTACGGAATACCGGCAATGCCGAACACAATAGAACAAATGATTGTCATGAAAATGGCATCGATCAGTTTTCCTACAACAAAGCCGCCAAAGGTTGAGTCCGCATAACGCGCCCACGAAACAAGGGAATCATATTTCTTTTGGGACATGGTAGAAAGCATAATTTTTTTGCTTTGCGCGTAAATCCGCTCCTTGGATATAACAAAATATACAGAAAGCAAAAATCCAAGGAAGATATTCTTAAGACTGACTACGAATTTTGACGCATAAGACAAAACCGCATTTCCGATTTTTTGAAGAAGATCGCCAGAATCATTAAAGAAATTCCGGATGTAATTGGTAATCTGATTGACATCAATAAATTCAAATCGTTCTTCATCTTTAATGGTAAGAATGCGATTAAGAAAATCGTTGACAGAATTGATTGTGGAGTTAAGATACGTGCCATCTGTCATTTTTCGCAAAAATTCTTCTGCGCTGGAAAAGAGTTGCGGCAAAATCAAAGCAACGAAGATAATGACAATGCCAACGATGGAAAGGTACGCTAATAATATGGATAAAGTACGTTTTGCGTGATTGTTTTTCATTTTTTTCAGAATATGATTCTGAAAAATGCGTACTAACGGTGTACATAAATAGGCAATAATTGCTCCGACAATAATGGGGGTGAAGACAGAGAACTTATCATTTGCCCATTGTCCGAAAGCCTGGAATTTGTCGAAGTTGACAATCAAAACAAACAGCAAAATCAGGATTGCATAAATAATTGCACAGACGGTAAATATTTTCTTCTTTTTTTCATCTTTAAAATTAAACATGGATACTTGATTGC
>CAKSSY010000077.1 GCA_934489945.1 uncultured Eubacteriales bacterium | reverse complement strand
GACATCGACCGTCGGCACACCACCACGAACCAAACCCAATGAGGCGGCATTTGTTCCGGTCGACTCTGCCGACACGATCTTCTGTGTCGGAATTTTTTCACGTTCCGCCAGTTTCAGGACCATTCCCGTCAGATGTCGATCCGTTACCGCCGAAAGCGTAACCGAAACGCCCTTACCGAGTTCCACCGTTTCCTCCGGTTTGGTGTCCGGCGTTCTGCCGAGATTGACATCCATTACCATCGCATAATCCGGCATGATCCGCTCGCCGCCCACAACCACACCGCCGAGACGGTCTGTCTCTTCGTGTGCCGAAAGCAAAAAATACACATCGCCCGCCTGCTTGTCCCGACTCACTTTCGAAAGTCCCGCCGCGGCACAGGCGACACAAGCCTTATTGTCAAACCCCTTCCCGGCAAGTTCTTTTTCGCCAAGTCGTGTATATCTTGGCACAAATCCGACGGGCGTTCCGATGCACACGATCTCCTCAATCTCTTTCCGCGTATATCCGGTATCAATGAGTAACTCGTCCACGCGTCTCAAATTTCCCTTATCCTCCGGTTTTGCCAGATGCGGCGGCGTGGAAGCCACCACGCCGCGGACAGTTTTTCTGCCGTAAATCATCACATCTGCCGCCTGAAGGATTCTCGTATCCAGTCCTCCGATATTGGTAACCGTCAAAAAACCGCCGTCCTTAATATCGGTCACAATCATTCCGATCTCGTCAAAGTGAGTGTCTATCAGAATTTTCGGCGCGTTTTCCCTTCCGCAGCGGCGTATAAACACCTGATTTTTCAACGGATCAATCCGGTATTCGTCAAACCATTCTCCCAAAAGTCCGCGAAGAGTTTCCGCTTCATAATCCTCATAGCCGGTGACGGACATCAGGGACGCCGTTTTTCTTATCGCTTCGCAAAGCTCCATGTCTTCTCCTATTCCATCGCATTCACGATCTGTTTGAATTTCCTGCCACGCTCCTCAAAGTTGGCAAACGCATCAAAACTGGCACACGCCGGTGACAACACCACAAGATCTCCCGCGACTGCCAGCCGACGACTTCTTTCCACCGCGGCAGTAAAATCCGACTCATACACCACGGTCGGTTCAGGCAGTCCGGTTTTTTCTATCGCTTCGCGGATAAGCGGAGCGGTGGCACCGGTCAATACGACCGCCTTGGCACGTTCGCAAAGGGTAACGCCGAGTCCGTCGAACGGTATGTGTTTGTCGTATCCGCCGCAAATCACAATCGGTTTTTGGGGCAAAGCCGAAAGTGCCGCCGCCGTTCGCGTGGGACTGGAATCAATCGAACTATTGTAATACCTCACGCCGTCAATCTCGCGGACAAACTCCAGCCGATGCTCAACTCCGCCGAACGTTTTGGCAATCGCCCGTATGCTTTCACGGGAAACAAGTCCCTCCGTAGCACCGATTGCCGCCATATAATTTTCAACATTGTGTCGTCCGATCAATTTGATGTCGGCGGTCTTGAGAATCTCTTCCGGCTCTTTTCCGTCGTCCGAAAAGATCGTTCCGTCTTTCTCGTATATTGCCCTTTGACCGATTCTGCCCGCGATCGGGAGAAATCCGCTCATCCGCGCAGAAAACAATGTCACATTCCCGACATGATGCAGGGCAATGTCCGCCGTTGTTGCGTTTCCGGCATTCGTAACCAACAATGTATTTTCCGGATAGGCACAGATATTTCTTTTGGCAGCAATATATTCCTCCATGCCGGTATGCCAGTCGAGATGGTTCGGTGATACATTGGTAATAACCGCACGCCATGGCGACTGTCTCATCGTCTTTAGCTGAAAACTGGAAAGCTCAACCACGGCAAAATCCTTTTCGGTCATTTCGCGCACGTGCGGCAACAACGGTTCCCCGATGTTTCCGCCGATATAAACACGACTGTCCCCATACTCTTTTTTCAGAAATTCACTGATGAGCGTAGTCGTGGTCGTCTTGCCGTCGCTTCCCGTCACAGCAAGAACACGGGCATCGGTAAGTGCCAAAAAAAGCTCCATTTCGGACGTAAGAAACGCACCGCGTGAAAGTGCTGAGGGGATTCCGCCTTTGTCATCCCGAATGCCGGGAGAACGGAAAATCACATCGGCATCCACATCTTCCAGATAGTCCTCTCCGGTCACGAAATTCACACCGCGAGCAGCAAATTCCGTAGCAGCAGAACCAAGCTCTTCCACGGATTTTCTGTCGTGCACGGTGATCGCCACGGCACCGTTTTCCAACAAAAAACGCACCAATGGACGGTTGGATATGCCAAATCCAAGAACCGCGCAACGCGAATGTACAATTTTTTCCAGCAACTCCTGTTGTTTCAAAAAACGCGCCTCCTTCTCCTCAGAGATTCTCCTTATTTCTCAATAACTCTTTTATTATATACGAATTTCCGTCTCTATGCAACAGAAATTCCGTACTTTTCATGAAAAGAATGAAAAAATTTCCGCAATTCCCTTTTCAAACGGGAAAAATTTTGGTATAATATTCGGTAGAAAATCCTGCTTCGCAAAAAAACTTGCAAGCAAGCGTTTTTGCTTCCTTCCAATCAATCCCAAAAAGAGGAACACATATGGCAATCGAAAAAGTAAGAGAATATTTGAAAAAATTCGGTCTTGATGGTAACATTCGGGAATTCAAAGTGTCCAGTGCTACGGTTGAACTTGCCGCGGCAGCCCTCAACACCGAGGAAGCGCGTATTGCCAAAACCGTCTCTTTGAAAGGCAAGGAAGGCGGCTGTATTCTCATCGTAACTGCCGGCGACACCAAAATCGACAACCGGAAATTCAGAGAAAGATTCGGTATGAAACCGAAAATGCTTTCTTTTGAGGAAGTCCCTGTTTTCACGGGGCACGTCGTGGGCGGCGTTTGCCCGTTTGCCAATCCGAAAGATGCCGAGGTTTGGCTCGATCAATCGCTCAGACGTTTTGAAACGGTGTTTCCCGCCTGCGGAAGTGCAAACAGTGCGATTGAACTTACACCGGATATATTATATGAAATCTCAAATGCCCGCGGGTGGGTTGACGTATGTAAACCATCCATATCCCCGTCGGTTTAAATTTCAGCGAAAGGATTCAGAATCGTGGCAAAAGACAAGGAAAGAGCAAACGCTTTATATAATGACCAGAGCATACGGGCTCTCAAAGGTCCCGACCGCGTGCGAAAACGCCCGGCAGTGATTTTCGGCTCGGACGGTCTTGAGGGGTGCGAACACTCCTTTTTTGAAATTCTGTCAAACTCTGTTGATGAAGCACGCGAAGGACATGGCAAAGAAATCCGTGTCACCGCCTTCCGTGATAAGTCCATTGAGGTAGAAGACTTCGGACGAGGCGTACCGTTAGGCTACAACGAAGCCGAAGGAAGATGGAACTGGGAACTGATTTACTGTGAGCTTTATGCAGGCGGCAAATACGATAACAACAACGGTGCCGCCGCCTATGAATATTCGCTCGGAACCAACGGTCTCGGTGCCTGCGCTACCCAATGCAGTGCCGAATATATGGACGTTTTTTCCTACGACGGTGCGGTGGTTCGCTCCATTCATTTCAAAAAAGGTGTGCCGGTTACGGGACTTGAAGAACGTCCGCTGGAAAAGAAAGAACGCCGTACGGGCACCGTCATTCGCTGGCGTCCCGACCTTGAGGTTTTTACCGACATTGATATTCCCTATGAATTCTTTATTGAAACCATGCGCCGCCAGTCGGTCGTAAATGCCGGAATCTCCTTCGTCCTCCGGCTTGAGCAGGAGGACGGCAGCTTCACCGAACAACAATTTCTTCACGAACACGGCATTTCCGACTATATCACGGAGCTTGCCGGTGAAACGGCACTGACACCACCGTTTTTCTGGCACTTGGAAACCCGGGGACGTGACCGTGAAGACAAAGAGGATTACAAACTGAAAGCGGATTTTTCCTTCTGCGTTTCCAATGCCGTCAATGTCATTGAGTACTACCATAACTCCAGTTTTCTGGAGTACGGAGGTTCACCGGATCGTGCGGTGAAGGTAGGCTTTGTCTACGCACTCGATAAATACATCAAGGCGGCAGGCAAATATACGAAAAACGAGTCCAAGATTTCCTTCAACGATATCAGTGATTGTCTGGTTCTGGTCATTAACAGCTTTTCCACGGTGACCTCCTACGAAAACCAAACCAAAAAGTCTATCAACAACAGCTTCATTTACGAAGCAATGTGTGATTCCATCAAACAGAATCTCGAAATCTTTTTCGCGGAAAACCCGACCTCTGCAGAGCTATTCGCCAATCAGGTTCTGGTCAATAAACGTAGCCGTGAGTCGGCTGAAAAAGAACGTCTGAATATCAAGAAAAAACTGACGGGAACACTCGATATCGCCAATCGCGTGGAAAAATTTGTAAACTGCCGTTCAAAGGATCCTTCTATCCGTGAACTTTATATCGTGGAGGGAGACTCCGCACTTTCGTCCTGTAAACTCGGCAGAAATGCCGAATATCAGGCAATTATTCCCGTTCGCGGAAAAACGCTGAACTGCCTGAAGGCTCCCTATGACCGCATTTTCAAGAATGACATTATTACCGATCTTATCAAAGTCATCGGATGTGGTGTTGAATTCCACGGCAAGGTCAAGACCGATATGCCGGAATTTGATATCGGTTCGCTTCGTTGGTCTAAAATTATTATTTGTACCGATGCCGATGAAGACGGATTCCAGATCCGAACGCTTTTGCTGACCCTCTTTTACCGTTTGCTTCCTTCACTCCTGCAAGCCGGAAAGGTCTTTATCGCCGAGTCCCCGCTGTTTGAAATTACGGCAAAGGATAAAATTTATTTTGCTTACAATGAATTTGAAAAAGCAGATATTCTCAAAAAGCTGGAAGGAAAAAAATACACCATGCAACGCTCCAAGGGACTCGGTGAAAACGAGCCCGATATGATGTGGCAGACCACCATGAATCCTGAAACGCGCCGTCTCATTGCGGTCACCCCGACAGATGTCAAACGAACCTACGAGGTCTTTGACACCCTGCTCGGAGACAATCTGCCCGCACGCAAGGAATTCATTGCCGCCCACGGCTCCGAATATATTAAAGATGCCGACATCTGATAAAATCTTTCTTTGTCACACGGTGTTCATATCTCGGGTGTACAATGGATTTATGAGGAAACGGAGGTTTTGATTTGAAAAACACAAAAAACTGTGAAAATAAAAAGACTTCAATCGGCGGTCAGGCACTGATTGAAGGGATTATGATGCGCGGTCCCAAAACCACGGCAATGGCGGTGCGAAACCCCGCAGGTGAAATTGTTGTGGAAAAATGGGACACGCCGCACGCCAAAGGTAATGTGCGAAAAATTCCTTTTGTACGCGGAATTTTCAATTTTGTGGACTCAATGCGCTTTGGATACAAATGCTTGATGCGTTCGGCGGAAATTGCCGGCTTTGAGGAAACTCCGGACGAAAAAAAAGGCGGCGAAGTGAAACCTTGGGTCATGAACCTTGTAATGGTTCTCAGTGTCATCCTCGGCGTTGCCCTTGCGGTAGGACTTTTTGTCGTGCTTCCTTCCTTTCTCTATTCTCTTCTCTCTCACGTTGTCCCCTTCTTCTCGGAGGATAATCGCTTTCTGAAATCGGTGTTTGAAGGAATTCTGAAGGTTCTTCTGTTGGTCGGATACCTTGCCGCAGTGTCACTGATGAAGGATATTCGCCGCACTTTCATGTATCACGGCGGAGAACACAAAACCATCTTCTGCTATGAATACGGGCTTGAACTGAACGTAGAAAATGTCCGTGCTCAGCGTCGATTCCACCCTCGTTGCGGTACTTCGTTCCTGATTCTCATGATTCTTGTCAGTATTTTCATTTCCATGTTTATTCCTGTCGGCATCCCGACGTATCTGCGCGTTCTGATTAAAATTGCTCTGATTCCCGTTATAGTCGGAATCGGCTATGAATTGATCAAATTCGCAGGCAGACACGACAATCTGTTCACACGAATCATCTCAGCACCCGGTGTCTGGCTTCAGCACGTCACGGTTCTTGAACCGGATGACAGTATGATCGAGTGTGCGATTGCCGCCATGAAAGAAGTTATCCCGGACGACGAAAGTGATAACTGGTAAATACCGATACAAAAAATTTCTTCCCGTAAGTTTTGAGGGACTGTAAAAACCAATGTTTTTACAGCCCCGTATTTTCACTCTTCGTGACAATCCTTTATGATCTCGGGAATGCTTTCGATAATATCACTTGCCATCACGGAATACTCTCCCAATCTTTCTGCGGCGGCATCACCCGCCAGTCCGTGAATGTAGACACCGAGCGACGCCGCTTCGAAAAGCGGCACTTTCTGTGCAATCAATCCGGCAATCACGCCTGTCAGAACATCACCGCTCCCACCGGTTGCCATACCACTGTTGCCACTATGATTCAAATATATATAATTTTCGTCTCCGGCTCCTCTTGCTTCGGTTCCGTCTGTCACAATCGTCTCGTGCCCTTTGAGAACACAGATAAGTGCATACTTTTCGGCGAAATCGACGGCAACCTGAAGCCTGTCCCGTAAAAGAATCTGAAGATCCAGACGGCACAGCCGTGACATCTCAAGCGGATGCGGCGTGATAATGAGCGGTGCCGATGCCAGCGACCAGATTTCTTCGTTTTCCGACAAAATATTCAAGGCATCCGCATCCACAATCAACGGCACTTCGGCATTTCGGAAGGTCATGCGGAGCAGTATCTTTGCCTGCTCACTGCGCCCAAGCCCAACGCCAATCACTATCACATCCGCCTTGGCGATTGCCTCTTTAATCGTCTCACCAACCGCCTCCGGATCGTCATATGTGGTCAGAATTGCTTCGGGCAACTGCGTTTGCAGAATGATTCTGTTTTCACAATGCGTCAGAATCTGCACAAGACCAGCCCCCATCCGATATGCCGCTTTTGCCGAAAAATATGCGGCGCCGCTCATACAAGGCGATCCGCCGATCACCAAGACTCTGCCAAAGGTTCCCTTGTTGGACTCTGCAGGACGCACGGGAATCCGCCTGAGATCTGCGGGACGATAGGAAAAAAAGGAATTCATTTCTTGTCGGCTCCTCTCGGGAATTGTGACTTTTCGTGTAGAAAAGTGATTGACTTTATAAAAGTATTATAGTATAATATGCGTTGAATTGCAACCCTTTGTAAAAAAAAAACGCCGGAGG
>CAKSSY010000076.1 GCA_934489945.1 uncultured Eubacteriales bacterium | reverse complement strand
AGTCTTACCGGTACCGTTGGGAAGAACGATGGCACCGCGAACCTGCTGATCCGCATGGCGGGAATCGACACCAAGACGAACATGAAGTTCAATGGTCTCATCAAACTTTGCTTTGGAAGTCTGGCAAACAAGGCCGATAGCCTCTGCCGGATCGTATGCTTTGTTCTTTTCAAGCAACTTTACGCTGTCTGTATATTTCTTTCCCATTATCGTGATCCTCCTTTAGTCCTCTACCGTGATACCCATGCTGCGCGCGGTTCCTGCAATCATGCTCATAGCAGTCTCGAGGGTAGCGGCGTTAAGGTCGGGCATCTTGGTCTCGGCAATCTTCTTTACCTGTTCGCGGGTCAGTTTTGCGACCTTTGTCTTATTGGGAGTTGCCGAAGCGGTTTCAATGCCGCAGGCTTTCTTAATCAGAACGGCTGCGGGGGGAGTTTTGGTGATGAATGTGAAGGAACGGTCAGCGTAAACCGTGATAACAACCGGAATAATAAGACCGATGTCATTCTTGGTTCTTTCGTTGAATTCCTTTGTGAAGACCGGAATTGCAACGCCGTAAGCACCCAATGCGGGACCTACAGGGGGCTGAGGCGTAGCCTTGCCCGCGGGCAGTTGCAATTTGATATAACCCATGATTTTCTTTGCCATGATAAATTACACCTCCAAATGTGGTAATGATACGGGAGAATTCTGTAAATTTTCCCCCTCCCACGTGTGTGGCGGATTTTTCCGCCAAGCGTTACTGGTCGAGTCGAATTGCTCCGACATCAAGTTCGACAGGCAGGTCGCGGCGTCCTTTCTTGACCAAAACCGTAACCTTTCTGAAATCCTCCGAAATGGACTGAACAACACCGGTATATCCCTCGAAAAGTCCCGAGAAAATTTTGACATTGTCGCCGACGGCAAAGGACAACTTGACACGTTTTTCCTCAATGTTGAGGGCTTCAACTTCTTCTTCGGTAAGCGGTGTCGGACGGGAACCGGGACCTACAAAGCCCGTAACACCGGTGATATTACGAACTGCGTGCCAGCTCTCCTCATTCATCGCCATTTTGACCAGTACATAACCGGGAAAAATTTTGTTCTCTACTTCGATCTCTTTGTCACCTTTTTTTTCAATGACGGTTTCCACAGGAATTTTCACATCAAATATCAGATGGGAAAGACCTCTGTTTTCCACGATCTTTTCAAGACTTGCTTTTACTTTGTTTTCGTAGCCCGAGTAGGTGTGCGCCACATACCATCTGGGACCTACATTCATTTCATTAATATCACTCATGATCAGTTATCCTCAAAAGATACTGGCGAGTGCAAAGATACCTTTCGAGAAGAGGAAGTCGGCAACGGAAATCACAATGGCGGCGGCAATGATGACCACCAGTACCACGATTGTGTTCTTGCGAACCTGATTCCACGGTGTCCAAACAATCTTCTTGAACTCACTCGTAAGACCGCGCCACAGTTTGCTGACCTTTTCTTTGTGTGTCAGGCAGTAAACAACGACCAAAATGATTACAACACCGAGAATGGCAAGAGAGATGATATCAGCAAGGGAAAGTCCCTTCTTTTCGGTCTCTTCTGTCTTTTCTGTTTCGGGTGTGGTTTCAGGTGTGGTATCGGTATCGGTTTCAGGAGTCGTATCGGCAGTTGTGTCAGCTTTGTCAGCCGAAGCAACAGTGCCTTTTTCCTGCAAATCGTTGTTTTCACCGGCGGCGGTAGTCGTAAGCAACGGTGCGGCATCCAAAAGAAGCCCGTTCTCGCCGTTTGCGGCTTCACCCGCCTCATCCAAAGCGTAGGCGGCAACAGGGAAAAGCGAAAGCATCAGAACGACAGCCAGCAAAAGGGCAAATGAGGTTCTTTTCAGCTTTGAATTCTTCATTCTTTTCTCCTCCGGATCACTTAGATTCTTTGTGAAGAGTGTGCTTGCGGCAGAACCTGCAGTGTTTTTTCATTTCAAGTCTGTCAGGGTCATTCTTCTTGTTTTTCTTTGTGTCATAGTTTCTCTGCTTGCATTCGCTGCAAACGAGAGTGATTTTGACTCTTGCATCATTAGCCATTTTTTCGGCACCTCCCATTAAAATTGATTTGGATCCCACAAGGAATCCATGTACCTCCCTCCGTGAGCGGAAGTCATGTCCGACGTTGGCGCGTTTTCAGGACACAACAAAAAAGACCTGCATACAGAGGTAAAATTATTATACCATTGGAATTCTTTTCTGTCAAGGGATTTTTGAATTTATTTATGTTTTTCTTTTGAATTTTGTGTTTTTGGTCTTTTGATGAGGCGGCAAGATTAAGAATCAATGGAAATATTTCATTTTAATAAGGTATCGATTGCAATTTTTAAGACATTGAAAGTACAATGCGGTGTGTATGTCAAAAAAAGTTGGCAACTTTTTAAAAAACTATTGACAAACGCAAAAAAAACGTGTATAATACCGCTTGCGGGTTTGTGCAAACGGCGACTCGCAGAGTATGCAGATGGAGAAGTACTCAAGAGGCCGAAGAGGCGCCCCTGCTAAGGGTGTAGGCCGGCTAAACCGGCGCGAGAGTTCAAATCTCTCCTTCTCCGCCAACAAAAAAGTGGTTCAAACCCTTTATTTTCAAAGGGTTTGAGCCGTTTTTCGTTTCTTGTGTTTTTCTAAAAAACACACAAAATTAAGGAAAAACGTACCTTTATGGTGTCAAAATGGCGTCAGATTTTTCTCTGTTTTTGGGGATTCCGGGCGGCGAAAAAATGAAGTCGGTCGCGCGGCGCAGACGCGCTCGCGCTTTCCGACTTCATTTTTCTTTTCGCCGCTTTTTCGGAATCCTTTTTTCCTTTTGTTTTTTCTTCCGGGCTTTTATTCTTTTTCTTTTGTTGGTACGGATGCTACTTGGAAACGGCAGAAACCGCCCCCTGCAGGGGGCGAAAGTCAGAACGGAGAAGCGGGTACAAAATGAGTCTGCGGAGTTTCTGCATGTTCTATTGTATAACGCAAATCCGTTACGACCACTCGCCATGGTGCGGGTGAAAGGACTTGAACCTTCACGGTTGCCCAATGGATCCTAAATCCATCGCGTCTGCCGATTCCGCCACGCCCGCTTATATATTTGTTGCGCCATGATTCTTGTCTGCCGGTTCGTCAAAAGATCGACAGACAAGAATCATGTTATTTTAAAAATGTTAAAATCTGTCAAAGAATCCTTCCCGGTACAAAAGTTCGGCAATCAGCACACCGCCGCCCGCCGCACCGCGGAGCGTGTTATGAGACAGTCCCACAAATTTATAATCGAAAATCGTATCCTCACGCAGGCGACCGATGCTGATGCCCATGCCGTCGTAAAGATCACGGTCAAGTGCCGCTTGTGGGCGGTTGTCATCCTGAAAATACGTGAGAAATTTCTGAGGAGCACTCGGAAGCTCTAATTCCTGGGCTTTTCCGGAATAATTTGCCCACGCTTCCAAAATTTCTTCTTTGGAGGGCTTCTTCTCAAATTTTACAAATACTGCTGCCGTGTGTCCGTCACTGACAGGAACGCGGATGCACTGTGTCGTGATGAGGGGGGCTTTTGCCTTGACAATCGTACCATTTTCGATGTGTCCCCAAATCTTGAGAGGCTCCTGTTCGCTCTTTTCCTCTTCGCCGCCGATGTACGGAATCACATTGTCGATCATTTCCGGCCACTCACGGAAGGTCTTTCCCGCACCGGAAATTGCCTGATAGGTAGTGGCAAGCACCATTGTAGGGTTATATTTCAGCAACGGGGTAAGGGCGGGAACATAGGACTGAATGGAGCAGTTCGGTTTAACGGCGATAAATCCGCGTTTGGTACCGAGCCGCTTTCTTTGTTCAGGAATAACCGCAAGGTGGGAGTCGTTGATCTCCGGAATCACCATCGGAACATCCGGGGTCCAACGGTTTGCCGAGTTGTTGGAAACCACGGGAATTTCCGACTTGGCATAGGCTTCCTCAAGAGCACGGATTTCTTCCTTTTTCATATCCACAGCGCAAAAGACAAAGTTCACGAGTTCGGACATTTCCGGAATGTTCTGGGCGTCAATCGCAATCATGTCGGCAAATTTTTGCGGCATCGGTGTCTTCATTTTCCAACGCTCACCGACTGCTTCGCGATAGGTCTTACCTGCGGAGCGTGCAGAAGCGGCAAGTGCGGTCACTTCAAAATAGGGATGATTTTCGAGAAGGGTCAAAAAACGCTGACCGACCATGCCGGTTGCGCCGATAACGCCAACCTTACATTTTTTCATGGATAAAGTCCTTTCGGTAAAAAGAATAATTTATTATAACGCATCTGTGTCACGAAATCAAGGGGAAACGGAGATTTTTTTGGCAGAATCGGAGGAATATTATTCAAAAATTTCTACCGAAAAGATCGGAGCGGTGAGTTCTGCTTCCGATGAGGCGGCAAGATCTATGACGGTTGTACGGCGTGAACGGATGGCATCTATCAGTTCGGCTGCGGTATGGCAGCGGTTCGGAACCTCCACTCCGCTTGAGGGCTTGTCCGGATCGGCAAGATGGCGATCGCTTCCGCCCGTCATCGGCAATCCGGTTCTGACCGCGTATTCATATCCGCGGCGGTCGCACTCCGGCGTATTGCCGCAGTTGCGGACTTCAATTGCATCCACATCGTTGGGACGCAGGATGACGGTTTGTGATTTCATGTAGTCACGTTCCCGATATGGATGAGCGTGGATAATAAAGGCACCTGCACTGTGCATGAGCGAGAAGAAGTCCTTGCCTCGCAAAGTTCTCAACTCGGGGTGTTTTTTCAGCCACTCGGGGGTAATACCGAGAACCAGATATTCGTCCCAACCGTCGAGCTTTTCCTCAATGCCGAAAAAAACGTCAAAATCACGTCCGCGAGCGGCAGTTTTCATGTTATAGTAGCCTGATGCATACGCATCGATGTAATTGTCCCACGAAAGATTTTTGTCGGGGCGGGTGTTGCCGTGAATAAAGTGATCGGTAACGACTGCGCCGCTGTAGCCGTTTCGGATATAGAATTCCGCCATTTCGACACCGGTCGAACGTCCACAGGCACTGCCTTCGGATGTATGCATATGAAGTTCATAACGATACATGGCGAGCCTCCTTGGTATTAGGTATTGCATAAAGATTAAGATCCCACGCGGGCACATAACGCAGTTTTCGCAGATAGAAAAAATAGGAAGGGTTCATATTTCGGACAAGCTGCGGAAGAGTAAACAGATCCTCGCTTCTGTGATAAAGAGATACGAGCAGACGGGGGCGATGTCTGACAATTGTCATGCGGCTTCCCGCAAGAGCTTCGGTTTCGGCACCTTCTACATCGTATTTGATGAAATCCACGGATTGATTCTGCAAAATATGATCCAAGGTATCGGTTTCGACGATGGAAGTCTTACCGGTTGGATGGGAACAGAGATTGGCGTTCCGATTTCCGCTGGCATCGAAAAACAACTGCGTTTTTTCCGACCACGCTCCGAGATTGTAAGCTCTGACAGTCAGTTTGTCCGACACCGAAGCGGCATATTCTGTCAGTTTGCGGAAATTCCGCCTGTCAGGTTCGAGAGCCGTGACCACATTCAGATTCGGGGCAACGGGGAGTATTTTGCGTATGGTATCCCCGTTGTAAGCACCGAGATCGGCATAGTGACGGATGGTATTGGTTTTCAGAAGGGAAAAAGTCTCTTCTTCGGCACATTCACAGGCATCAAGATACGAAATATCTCCGGTCAGTTTGTAGCGGATTGTATTTTCCAATGTTTTTCGCGAGAGAGCGTCGGCAAGAATGGTTTCGGTCTCCTCCAGTTCCCGACGGTGTCCGAGGAAGAAGGTGCGGTCAAAGAGTGTATCCCCGAAAACGGGAACATCCGGAGCGTACAATTCCTGTTCTCTGCCGATTCGACGAATGTTTTCCAAAACATCGGGCAGGGAACTGGCAAAGGAAAGCAGTACGATGAAATCGCCGTATTGTTTTTTGGCGGCGGTATAGGACAAAACGGTTTTACCGTGAAAGCTGTGCCCGCGGACAAAGCCGTCGCTGGCAAAGGTGTCAGCGATGCGGATGCCGCGCATTTCGCAAACGGTAAGGATTTTGTCTGCACCGTTTCCCATGCCGTAAAGAAGGATTGGTTTTGAGGTTTTGACAAGGCGATCCCAAAGATCCTCGCGGCAGTCAATATCACGAACACTCATAGGGCAAGAAGCCTTGCGGCATTGTTGTAAAGAATCGCAGACCGCTCCGCTTCGCTCAGATCAAGGGCATCAAAACGCGCCAGCTCCTCGGCGGGATAGGCGACGGGATAGTCGGTGCCGAACAGGGTACGTGATGTTCCGAGCAAGTGGATTAAGCGGGTAGCTTCGGAAGGCGGCATTGCCCAAAGTGTGCTGGATGTGTCAAAGTAAATACCGTCAAGATCAGCGAGCAGGGTACTGTCTTGCCACGCCCGGTAACCACCCAAATGTGCAGCGATTACTTCAAGTTTGGGAAAGCGTTTTTTTATTCGCACCAGCCGTTCGGCGGTGGAAAAACGGTATTCTTCTCTGTCGTCTCCCATGTGGAAGGCAACGGGCATCCTTCCTTCCATACACTCATAAAGGGGCATCAGTCGATTGTCGTCAATGTTTACTCCCTGAATATCGGGATGGAGTTTTACACCGCACAGTCCTTGTTTTTCAATGTCGTCGACGATGGCGGGAATGTTTTCGCTGTCCTGATGAATACATCCGAATGCCCGTACTTGAAATGAATCGGTTGTTTGGGTACGGCAGAGCAGGGAAAGAAAGGTATTGACATGGGAAACCTGTTTCGGCGCGGTTGCAACGCCGAGAATCAGGCACCCCGCCGAATGAGCCTCTTTTTCTGCGGGAATCAGATCATCGGCGGTTCCTTTGCCTGCACAAACGAATGAATAAAAGGCGTTGAGGTTGTTAACCGCCTTCCCGGCGATTGCATCCGGATAAATGTGAGTGTGAATATCGAAGAATTTCAAAATTTTCAGATCCTTTTTATTGACTTTCCCCCATAGGGGAGGTATAATAAAGACAAGTAAATCGGAATCGGGAGGATACCGGAATGGATTGTCTTTTTTGTAAAATTGTAGCGGGGGAGATTCCCTCGAAAAAAGTGTATGAGGATGAGTATGTTTGCGCGTTTCACGACATAAATCCGCAGGCTCCTGTGCATATTCTTGTCATTCCGAAGAAGCATCTTGCTTCGGCGGACGAGGTAAACGCTTCCAACAGCATTCATGTGGCAAAGGTCTTTGAAGCAATTCCGAAGATTGCAGCTTCGGCAGGACTCACGGGTGGTTAC
>CAKSSY010000075.1 GCA_934489945.1 uncultured Eubacteriales bacterium | reverse complement strand
CAGACCCTGTATATACGGTCAGTTACACAGGTGTGAATGGTGGACTGGTATTCTGTGTTGCTGATGATCCCGGTATGCATTCTTCTCAGAATGAGCAGGATTCCCGCCACTATGCCAAGGCGGCAAAAATCCCGATGCTGGAACCATCCGACTCGGAAGAATGTAAGGAATATACCAAAAAGGCATATGAACTGTCCGAACGGTTTGATACACCGATATTTCTTCGTCTTTCCACCCGGGTCTCCCATTCGCAAAGCCTTGTGGAGATTGGTGAACGTCATGGAGATGAACTCAAGCCTTACGAAAAGAATATCGGAAAGTATGTCATGATGCCGGCAAATGCCATCAGGCGTCATGTGGATGTGGAAAAGCGTATGGAGGCACTTTCCGCATATGCGGAGGAGACTGACCTGAATACGATTGAAGACAATGGTGCCGAGATCGGCGTAATTTCCTCCGGAATCTCCTATATGTATGCCAAAGAAGCACTAGGAAATTCTGTAAATTATCTCAAACTCGGCATGATTTATCCGATGCCTACGAAAAAAATCCGTGCATTTGCTGCAAAGTGTAAAAAGATGTATGTTGTGGAAGAAACCGATCCCTTTATGGAAGAGCATTGTCGCGTGATTGGGCTGAATGTAATCGGCAAAGAAGTTTTTACACTTTTAGGCGAGTATACACCTGCTATGATTGCCGGTGCTGTTTTGGGTGAAAAGGCAAAGTCGTCGGTTGCAATCGATGAGAACATTCCCGTCCGTCCTCCTGTTATGTGCGCGGGATGCCCGCATCGCGGTACATTTTATGTGTTGAAAAAGCTCGGACTGGTGGTGTGTGGCGATATTGGTTGCTATACTCTCGGAGCGGTTGCTCCGTTGGCAAGTGTGGATACCACGATTTGTATGGGAGCTTCGGTTAGTGCGGCTCTTGGGATGGCGAAAGCACGTGGTGCCGAATTCAATAAGAAAATGGTTTCTGTCATCGGCGACTCCACCTTTATTCATTCCGGAATTACGGGACTTATTGATATTGTTTATAATAAGGGGAATAATACGGTTATCATTCTTGACAACTCCATTACCGGTATGACCGGGCATCAGGATAATCCTACAACGGGGTATACCATCCGCAAGGAACCGACCAAGCAGGTCAATTTAATTTCGCTCTGTCATGCAATCGGCGTGGAGCATGTTGTGGTGGCAGATCCGTTTGATGTCAGAAACTTTGAAAGAGTTGTAAAAGAAGAAGTGGAACGTGAAGAACCTTCTGTCATTATCGCCCAGCGTCCTTGCGCTCTTCTCAAAACCGTAAAATATACCGGACACTGCGAAATCTCACATGAAAAATGCCGTAAGTGCAAAGTGTGTATGAAACTGGGGTGTCCTGCTATTACATCGGATGAAAACGGTGTACATATTGATATCAACCAGTGTAACGGATGCGGTCTGTGTACCAACGTCTGCCCGTTTGGTGCCATAGACAAAAAAGACTGAGGAGGTGCGGAAAATGACAAAAAGTATTATGATTGTCGGTGTGGGAGGTCAGGGAACACTTCTCGCCAGCCGGATTCTCGGTAATACCGTAATCGGAGAGGGATATGATGTAAAAGTATCCGAGGTTCATGGTATGAGTCAGCGCGGGGGCAGTGTTGTGACTTATGTCAAATACGGAGAAAAGGTGTATTCTCCGATCATCGGAAAAGGAGAGGCGGATATTATTTTGGCGTTTGAGATGCTGGAGGCATATCGTTCTATGCCTTATCTGAAAGAGGGAGGCAAGATAATTGCTAACTCGCAAGAGATTTCTCCTATGCCGGTAATTACCGGTGCCGCGCAATATCCCGAACATATTAAAGAAAAAATGAGTAAAAAAATTCATCTTACTTGCGTAGATGCGCTTTCTCTTGCCAATGAGGCGGGGAACAGCAGGGCGGTGAATGTGGTTCTCATCGGACTGATGGCAAAAAAAACGGATATTGCGTATGAAAAATGGATCAGGACCATTCAGACAACAACTCCCGAAAAATTTTTGGAGTCTAATCTTAAGGCGTTTGATCTTGGCTATCACTATCAATAATAATGGAATATGGAAGGGTAAAAATGGCATATTATCAGGAAAAAACAGAATGTATGCCGCGTGAGCAACTTCGTCAATTGCAGAGCGAGCGGCTGGTGTGGCAGGTGAAACGGATGTACGACAATGTGCAGCTTTTTCGTCAACGAATGGATGCGTTGGGATTGAAACCCGATGATATTAAGGGTGTTGAAGATTTGCCGAAATTGCCGTTTTCCTACAAACAGGATCTTCGTGACTACTATCCTTACGGATTGTTTGCGGTTCCGATGAAGGATATTGTCCGTGTTCATGCGTCTTCGGGAACGACAGGGAAGAAAATCGTGGTCGGTTACACCAAAAACGATC
Source organism: uncultured Eubacteriales bacterium (assembly GCA_934489945.1). Classification (GTDB taxonomy): domain Bacteria; phylum Bacillota; class Clostridia; order Oscillospirales; family CAG-272; genus RGIG8775. The sequence goes on along the minus strand of CAKSSY010000075.1, from coordinate 4,977 downwards.
TTGATTTATGGGCGGATTCTATTGCCAGAATGATGTATGCTATTGGGCAAACGGACAATGCTTTTGCTCAGATTTCGTTTGGATACGGTCTTTTTACCGGCGGTCTCGGTGCACACGCCGGTGCCGAGAGGGCAGGGGCAACCGTAATTCCGATTTCAACCGGCAATACTCAAATGCAGATCCAGACCATGATTGATTTCGGCACTACGGTTCTGTTCTGTACACCTTCGTATGCCCTGTATCTTTCCGAGGCAATCAACGAGATGGGAGTGAAGAACCAGCTCAAACTGAAGGCGGCGGTTCTCGGTGCCGAACCATGGACGGAGGAAATGCGTGGTAAAATTGAATCGGAATTGTCGGTGAAGGCATACGATATTTACGGACTGTCCGAAATAATGGGGCCCGGTGTTGCATGCGAATGTGAATATCGTGCGGGGATGCACGTTTGGGAGGATATGTTTATTCCGGAGATTATTGATCCGGATACGGAAGAGGTTCTTCCGTATGGTTCTAAAGGGGAACTCGTATTTACCACATTGACGAAAGAGGGGTTTCCGCTGATTCGTTATCGTACCAGGGATATTTGTTCGCTGAATGCCGAGCCGTGCCGTTGCGGCAGAACGCATATTCGGATGGCGAAGCCGACAGGCAGAAGCGATGATATGTTGATTATCCGAGGTGTCAATGTGTTCCCGTCGCAGATCGAGGAAGTCTTGATTCGTCTTGGAGGTGAGGCAGGTATCACACCGAACTATCAGATTGTGGTGGATCGTATTAACAATACCGATACCTTTGAGGTTCTTGTGGAGATGAACGAGACACTTTTCGCGGATGATGTTAAATCCATTGAGGCAACTGAGAGGAAGATTACCGAGCAGATCCGTTCCGTCGTCGGAATCGGTGCAAAAGTTCATTTGGTCAACCCGAAGTCGATTGCACGCAGTGAAGGAAAAGCCAAGCGGGTAATTGATAAGCGCAAACTGTAAGGAGGAAAAGGTTATGTTTGTAAAACAGCTTTCTGTTTTTGTGGAAAACAAAAAGGGGAGACTTGCTGCGATTCTTGCGGCACTTTCCGCCAAAAATGTTGATATTTGTGCACTTTCCCTTGCGGATACAACCGATTTTGGCATTTTGCGGGTGATTGTGGATAAGCCGGATGTTGCACAGCAGGTTCTTCGTGAGGAAGGAGTCATTTCCAAGGCGGCAGATGTGCTGGCGGTCGTAATGGACGATACACCCGGTTCTTTGGCTGAAATTCTTCGTTTTCTCAGTAGCAAGGATATTTCGGTGGAGTATATGTACGCTTTCACGGGCAAAAATGATGATAAGGCGGTCGTGGTAATGAAGGTAAATGATCTGCCGGAAGCGGAAAAGATTTTGAGTGAGAATGGGATTGCTGTGATCCATGCGGAGAATTTGTACCGCAAAGTTTGAGTTTTGAGGACGGGGATATCCCCGTCCTTTTTTGGAGGGATTCCGGGATGGAGTGATTGCTTGACAAGCCTTGTTTTCCATGATATAATGAAAAAAATGCTTTCAAGAGAAGGAATTTGTATGAAAAGACAATGGGGACTTGCAATTCTGATACTTGTTTTGTCGGGTGTGTCTTTTTTTGCTTGTGGAGAGTCCGGAGAAACGGAGGGAGAAACCAATATGCCGTGGAACGTTTATGATGACACGTATGTTGTCGAATTGAGCGAAAATCGGTCTACTCTTCATGACCGAGAAGGCAGACCAAAGGAATTCAACATGGGCAATACCTATGACGATTTAACTTTTTATACCAACATGGAAGAAACAAATGAAGAAAAGCTGGAGTCATTGCCGGATGGAAAGATTATAATAGATTCCGATCTGTTCATAGAGAAGGGAAAAAATCGAAAAAGCGAATACGGTGTCACCCGGGAGGTTTTTCTTGGAGAGTGCGGTTTTCCGTTTGACAAAGCACTTCATGTTTCGGTTACCAAACGTCCGGATCTTCCGTATCATTTTCAATTCAATTTCGGGAAGGAAGCCTCTCTTGCCAATATCGCAAAGGAGAATGCCAATCTTCTCATATCTTTTTGGTTGCGCTCTGTAAATTGCGCTAAGGCGGAAATCGGGATTGTGATTGAAAAAAACGGATCGGACGGGACATATAACAAACTGATTTCGGAAGTGGTTCAGGGCACGGAAGAGTGGCAGTGTTATTATATTTCGACACCGTACAGCAAAATTTATCAAAATCTGAACATTCGTCTCGGATACGATGTGCAGGAATTGGAGATTGGCGGATTTACTGTAACTGAATACGATCCCGATATTGTTGATTTTAAATCGATGCCCAACCATATCCGATTGGATTATCTGGAAAAGGATGCCGTTTGGCGTAAGGAAGCCTTTGCCCGTATCGAAGAGATTCGTAAGGGGGATATCCGGATTATTGTAACCGACAGTAACGGAAAGCCGATTCCGGATGCCAAAGTGGATCTGGAAATGTTTGAGCATGAATTTGAGTGGGGGTGCGGTATTAACTCGAATGTTTTGCGTCAAACCCCCATGTTGAAGAACCTGACGACGTATTTCAATGCGGCAGTGATGCAAAATGATCTCAAGTGGAATCGTTTTGAAAAGGATTCCGAAACTCCCACGAAAATTTTGGATACCCTTCATGCATCCGGAATTGATCGTGTTCGCGGGCATTGTCTCTATTGGGACAGAATTCCAAAACAGAAGGATGAAACCTCGATTCCTTCCGACCTTCCTGCCCTTGATTATGACCGCGACGCACTGATGAAACGCATCAATATTCATATTCAGGAAGAAATGAAAGCCTTTGACGGACGCATTATGGAGTGGGATGTTTTGAATGAGGCTTGTAACAATGTCCGTACTCAAAAAATACATGGCAGAGAATTGATTGCAGAGTGGTATCGGGCGGCGAGAGAGAGCGGCACCGATGCGTTACTGTACTATAACGATTGCATTACGTCGAAGACGTTGTTTGATCTTCTTGATACCATGAAAGAACTGGGGGTTGACTATGATGGTATCGGAATTCAGTCGCACTATGCCGCTCCCGAAGATATGAATGATATTTACGATTTTTATTGTCGTCTTGCCAAGTATGGAAAAAGACTGAAGGTTACGGAATACACCCTGTCTTCTTACAATGATGAAGTTCAGGCGTCCTTTACCCGTGACCTGATGATTTTGGCATTCAGCATCGAGCAGATGGACGGATTTTATCACTGGGGAATGAATGGCGGCGAAAATAATCAGTTTGTCAGTTTTACCGGCGACTGGACTCCCCGTAAAGCCCTTTCCCAAATGCAGGATCTGATTTATAACAAATGGTGGACGAAGGATAGTGGCAGAACGAACGCCGTTGGTTCGGTGGATTTCCGCGGTTTTTACGGTGCATACTATGTTACAGTGATTGCCAAAGGCGTGAAAAAAACGGTTGCGGTTGATTGCTTCAAGGGACAGGAAAACACAATTTCAATTGTTATTCCGCAAATGTAAAAAAGGATGGTTTATTTATGTGGTTTGATGAATCGATAGTTTATCAGATTTATCCGCTCGGTCTGTGCGGGGCACCGTCCCGAAACGACGGCATACAGGAACACAGAATTCTTGGTCTGCTTGATTGGGTGGAACATATACGGAAGCTCGGAGTTGACTGCGTTCTTTTGAATCCGATTGCGGAGAGCGATGCACATGGGTATGACACGCGGGACTATTACAGTGTAGATAAAAGACTCGGCACACGAGAGGACCTGCAACAAATTTGTGCGGCATTTCATAAAGCAGGCATCAGAGTTTTGTTTGACGGTGTTTTTCATCATGTCGGTCGCGGCTTTTGGGCTTTTGAGAATGTCCGACGCAAGAAGTGGGACAGTCCGTATAAGGACTGGTTTCATCTTTCTTTTAACGGAGACACCGAATACCATGACGGTTTTTGGTATGAGCCGTGGGAAGGGCATTATGAGCTTGTTAAGCTGAATCTGCAACACCCGGATCTTCGCGCGCATTTGTTTGATGCTGTACGACAATGGGTGCGTGACTACGAAATAGACGGTTTGCGATTGGATGTTGCATATTCTTTGGACGGTGATTTTTTGTCAGCTCTGCGCAGACTTGCAAACGAAATCAAACCGGATTTTGTGTTGATTGGCGAAACACTTCATGGCGACTATAATCGCTTTATGAATCAGAATGCCTGTCATTCCGTCACCAATTATGAGTGCTATAAGGGATTGTATTCCAGTTTCAACTGCGGGAACATGTTTGAAATATCTTACAGTCTGAATCGTCAGTTTGGTTCGGAGCCGTGGTGCCTGTATACGGGCAAACATCTCTTGTCCTTCCTGGATAATCACGATGTGACAAGAATTGCCACGATACTCACGGATAAAAGGGAATTGCCTGCTATATACGGTCTTTTGTTCGGCATGCCGGGAGTTCCGTGTATTTATTACGGAAGCGAGTGGGGACTGGAAGGCGATAAAAGAAACGGAGATGTAGCTCTGCGTCCTGCGATTTCTTCTCCAGTTGTAAATTCTCTGACGGAGATGATTGCCGGACTTTCCGTGATTCGCCGTAAAAACAAGGCACTTTGCTATGGTGGCTATCGGAATCTGATTGTACAACCGAAACAGCTTGTTTTTGAACGTCGATGGGGAGATGAGTGTGTGATTGTGGCAGTCAATTCCGATGAAAATTTATTTCACACGTCATTGCCCTTTGGGGAAACCCGTTTGGAAGATCTTCTTACCGGTGAAGTAAAGAACAGCACAAACAGTTTGGACATTCTTCCTTTCAGTTGTTCTTTTTATCGTGTCGGATAATTTTATTTGTTATAAGGTCTTGACAAAGCGGAAAAAAAGAAGTATAATAAATTTATGTTCGTATTCCAAACTCAATATAAGATTGTAAGATAAGAGTAGAGATCTGTGCGTAAAGTGTCTGTGGGACGGGGAGTTGCCTGTAGAACGA
>CAKSSY010000074.1 GCA_934489945.1 uncultured Eubacteriales bacterium | reverse complement strand
GAATTCGCTGGCATATGCAAGCGAGCGGTTAAGAACGTTTTGAGCTTTTTGTGTGAAACGAATTGCCATAATGGTTCATCTCTTTTCTTTAGATTGGGGATTTATGACGCGAGAGCTTCCTTTACGCGTTTGGCACGGAGCAGATCGCGTTCCCGTTCCCCGACGGGAGCCTTCTTTTCCTCCAATGAGAGGTTGGCGGGCATCATTTCCACAAGGAGTCTGTCGAGTGTGGTAAGTCCGATGTTGGAAATCAACCCCGTGACAACACCCAGACGAACATCCGAATAATAGGAGAGAAATTCGCTTGATGACAACAGATATGCGTGACGGAGAATTCCCTCGGCGCGGCATACGCGGTCAACGATCTGCGGATTTTTCTCGGGCGTGATAAGATTGCGTAACTCCTGTTCGTTGTCGATGATCTGTTTGACCATGTCCGAAAGTTTTTTCAGCGTGTCCTCTTCGGTGATGCCGAGAGTAATCTGATTGGAAATCTGATAAAGCGAACCCTGTGCGTCGGTTCCTTCGCCGAAGAGTCCGCGCATCGTAAGACCGATTTTGGAAAGGCGGTTGGAAAGTTCGTCGATTTTGCCTGCCATTGTGATAGCGGGCAGGAACATCATGACCGAGGCTCTCATTGCCGTGCCGAGATTGGTCGGACAGTGGGTAAGATATCCAAGCTCATCGTTGTAAGCAATCGGGAAATGATTGTCGATCAGGTCGTCTACGCTACAAGCAGTCTTGAAGGCTTCTTCCAAGGCAAGACCGGGCAGAATACACTGAATCCGAAGGTGATCTTCTTCGCCGACCATGACAGCCAACCCGCAGGCTTCGTTCAACATCAAAGCTCTCGGTGCCTTCTTCTCGGCAAATTCACGGCTGACATAGTGCTTTTCTACATAGGATGCCGCCTCATTTCGGCTGATCTTGGAAAAATCAATCTTATCAAATCCGTTTTGGGATAACAAATCTCCAACTTTGTTGACAAGATCGTTTGCCTTGGCATCATCAAGATGCGCTTCAAACGGATAACCTTCAATATTTCTTGCAAAGCGGATACGGGAAGACAAAACCGTTCCGTTTTCTTTTCCGGATGTGTTATACCATGCCATAAAAGTCGCCTCCTTAATTGCCCGATTCTATTGAGCGAATCTCGTCGCGCAGTTTGGCAGCAAGCTCAAAGTTCTCATCGGATACTGCCGACTTCAGTTGGTTTTTCAAATCGGCAAGACGGGTTTCCGCCTCGTGACGTTTCTTAAAACGGGAGGGAGCACGTCCGATGTGTTTTACATTGCCGTGGATGGAACGGATTGTACCGTCAAGCTCGTCCGCAAAGGTTTTGTAACATTCCGGGCATCCCGTTTTTCCTTTGCGACGGAAATCCTCCAATGTGGAATGACAAACGGGACATACTTTTGCACCGGTCCGTGTACTTTCCGGCAAACCGAAAAGTCCGCCGAACAAGTCATTTGCAAAGGAGCCGAAAGAGGGAAGAGAGAAGAAGTCTTCACCGAAGTTGTGGTGGAAACTGATCTCACCGGTTTCTTCCATTTTTCCCGCGCAGTCGGCGCAAAGGGAATAGGAACGAGTTTTGCCGTTGATATTTTCTTCATAAAAAACAGTTGCTTCGTTTTTTTTGCATTTTTCGCAGAGCATAATAAATTACCAAACCTTTCTTTTGTATTTTAACTCATGACGGAGAGTATAATGTGTCGGAATATCTGTGCCCGTATATGATTGCGGAGATTGGGGGGGACATCGGCAAGAGCAGAGTTGGAGAGGGCGGCGGAAATGATCTGTACATCCCGTTGGCTGATTGCTCCTGCCCCCGACATATTGGAAAGATAAGCCTCGACAGAACGATCATCAATCTCGTCTCCGATTGCGTAAAAGAGGTGCATCAAATATTCGTTGCGGTGCATTTGCTTTCTTACAATACGAATGCAACCACCACCTCCGCGCCTCGACTCAATGATGTAACCCTTGTCCGGTGTAAATCTTGAAGTGATTACATAACTGATCTGACTGGGAACACAACCAATCTTGTTTGCCATTTCGTTTCGTTGTAATTCCAGTGCGCCGCCGGATTCTTCCAACATCTGCACAATCAACTTTTCTATGGTGTCTGTTAACATTCTTTCCATTCCTCCTTTGACCTTCTCTGATCTTCTGCACATAGTATATCGCAAAAGTCAGAGAAAGTCAAAATCAAACAAAGTCAAATCAAAACAAAGAAAAGTGATTTTGGACGATTATTTCGGATTTTCATATTGTTTTCTCATGAAATCTCACTTTTTTGAATTATTGCTGAGTATCTTCAAAAATAATCTCATAGGCTTCCACGAGAAAGTTCCAGGTTGTTTTGTCGACGGTTCCCGTGTCCGGCAGAAGACTGCGTCGTTGAAATTCCCGAATTGCGAAAGCGGTTGGTTCGTCATAGATACCGGATCTCGGAATCGTGCCTAAATTGTCGTAGTTTGAAGTAATCTCCGAGAGCATGAATTGAATGGCAAGAACCGTGAAACTCTCCTCGCCGGTTTGGGTAATGTGATTGTAAGGCAGACGCGGAAAAACCGACATGCTTCTGGGAGGGGCATTGCTTTCTACCGAAAGGAGATATTCTTCATACAATAAGTTCCATGTTACTTCGTCAGCCCGCCCGGTCTGCGGCAGATTGTGCTTTTGCTGAAAGGCAACGAGTGATGCTTCGGTGCCCGGTTCCCAGCTCCCGCTGACCACGGGGGCGGGAATGGTTTCGTCAAAATATGAGAGTTGGCGCAAATAACGCTGTAAATTGAGAATTGCCTGTTCTCTGGTCGGGTATTCCGGTTGATTGTTCATAAATTCCTTTCCGGGTTTATGCACCGACTTCGTAGCCGGGGTATTGCCCTTCTCGAAGGACTGTACTGCCGTATAGGTCTTGATATTCGGAGGCAATCGCGTCCCATGTCGATGCCTCTACGACCCCGGTGACAGGCAGTCCGAATGTCTGTTGGAATGCCATGACAGCCGCTTCGGTCTGGCTGCCAAAATAGCCGGTTACATTTGTTTTTGGAATTTCCGTGTAGGTGTCGGACAGGAAATTCAGATATTGTTGGAGAACCGAGACCTCCAGAGCTTCTACTCCGAGTTCCAGAACCACACCGGGAAACGGGATGATTTCTCCTTCACGAAATTCCAGTGTCAGACTGTTGAGAATACCGAGATAAGCATCATAGAGCATGTTGAAGGTTGTAATGTCCAGCACTCCGGTTGTCGGAAGGTCAAAGGTTCTTTGCAGGGAAATGATGGCTTCGCGTGTAAGATCTCCGAATATCCCGTCTACGGTGACCGCCGGGATCGTATTATAGAATCGGGAGAGATAGTCCAGATAATATTGAATGTTTTGTACGGCGATACCCGTGTCTCCGTATTCCGGCAGTCGGATCGGAAGCTGAGCAACTTCGTTTTCGGTCAAGCCTTCGGAATTCAGTTCGGAAAGACGCTTGACACTGTTAAAAATGATCTGAATGGTGTACCATGTTGCTTTTCCGACAATGCCGTCCGGTACAAGCCCGAATGCTTCCTGGAAAGCAATTACGGCTGCTTCGGTATTGTAGGAAAAATTGCCGTCCGGACGTGCGATTTTGGGAATGGAAGGATAGTTTTGTGAGATGCGGTTCAGACGAACCTGAATTTGCCGAACATCGGTTCCTGCGTTTCCGAGTCGGAGAGGGGCTTCCGGTAATGAAGAGGTAATGCCTCGTACTTCGGCATCCCGAACAAGCTCAATGTCATTGCCATAATAGGTGGTCAGGATTTCATACGGTGTGCTTCCGCGTTCGGCAAGTGCCTGACTCCCCCACTGAGACAGACCTTCACAGGTAACAGTGGTGCCGTTGCAGTAGGTGGCAAAAAGAGGTTCAATGCTTCCGAAGCGGCGGATGTAATCGTCAAAAAGTTCTGCGGCGAGCTGCGAAACGTTTTCGTAGATGTCGCGGTTTTGCTGAAAGGACTGATCGACGGCAGTGGAGTTGGTAATGTCAAACGGATATCCGCGCGAGCGATAGTATTCGGTAAAAACGCGGTTCAGGGCGTAGGAAATCTGTGCATACATATTCGCGCGTATCGCGCTTTCATTCCATGTCGGGTATATTTCGCTGGATGCAACATTTGCAACGTAGTCTAAAAAGGGAACCGTCACATTTTCGGCATTGCTGTCCGGCGCACCGAGATGGACGGTAATGGTTTCGGGAATGTAGGGAATGAGAGCCGGCATATTGTCTCCTTTCAAAGATCTTGGGCTTCTCGGGTGGTGGTTTGTGCGCCATACGGGGAGAAGGAGTCCGGAGTTCCGTTTTTGGGAATCGGAATCATATCAGCGGGTTGAACCGAGGTGATTCCGTCAAAGATGGGAACGCGTTGAGCCGAGATGTTGTGATAACCGTCAAGATAAATGTCAATATTATAGGTGGCAAAAACCTTTTCACCGCCGGGAGACAGCGAAAGATTGCGCGGAGGTGCCAGCAACGCAATTTTCGGCGTCAGACCGTCCGCACCGCTGGTGAGGCGTGCAATGACGGCGGAAAAATTGTCCTCATCTCCCCGCACCAGAACGGTGGCTCCAGGAAGAGGCAATGCTTGGGATGCCGTGGTGACGCGAACAATGAGATAGCCGGTTCCGGTGTATCCGAGCGTATCATATTGCGGTATGTCGTTGTTCATTCATGTTCTCCTCTCGTGTGCTATATTGGAAGTGTATGAAAAAACTTTCGGTGCCGTTCAAAAAAATGCGAAAAGCTATTGCAAAACGGATAAAAATTTGGTATAATAGAAATAGAGAGAACTTGTTTTACAGTACGCGCTGTGAAATAAGGCCATACCAGCCGGGGGATTAGCGGGGCCCTGTACCTGAAATCCGCTACAGCAGGGGTGCATTCCTTCTCTGAGGGCTGAATGTCTACGGTCTGTGGCACGTCTTTTCATGTTGAGAAGCGGGTCTCGCGCAATCGGAAACTGTGAACCATGTCAGGTGGGGAACCAAGCAGCATTAAGCAGTGCATCCGATGTGCCGCGAGTCAGCCTGCTTTGAGTGAGGGACGTGTATGTCGCGCGGGCATGACGTTCGAGGTCAAGGTGTATGGTCTTATTTTGCAGCTCGTGTTTTATGAAGGGGGTGAGAATTTGCATCAGGCTCTTTATCGGAAATGGAGACCGAAGTCATTTGACGATGTTTGCGGTCAGGAACATATCACCTCTATTCTGAAGTATGAGGCGGAAAAGAAGAACTTCAGCCATGCGTATTTGTTTTGTGGTTCCCGCGGAACGGGAAAGACAACCTGTGCGAAAATTCTTGCCAAGGTCGTGAATTGCGAGAATCCGCAAAACGGAAATCCGTGTGGCGTTTGTGCTGCCTGTCGCGCCATTGATGAGGGATCGGCAACTGATGTTCTGGAAATGGATGCTGCCTCCAATAACAGCGTCGAAAATATCCGTGATATCCGCGATGAGGTTGTTTATCCGCCGTCTCTTCTCAAATACCGGGTTTATATTGTTGACGAGGTTCATATGCTTTCGGACAGTGCCTTCAACGCTCTGCTCAAAACTTTGGAAGAACCGCCGTCCTATGTTATTTTTATTTTGGCGACTACGGAGTTGCATGAATTGCCTGCTACGATTGTTTCCCGTTGTCAGCGGTTTGAATTTCGCCGGATTTCGGTGGATGTCCTTACTGCGCGACTTGAAAAAATCGCAGCAGCTGAAAATATACAGATTGAACGCGGTGCCTTGCAGGTCATTTCCAAGTTGGCGCAGGGCGGAATGCGTGATGCAATCAGCCTTTTGGAACTTTGTTCGGGAGGACGGAAGGACGTTCTCATCGACGAGAACCGGGTAAATGAAATCGTTGGTGTCAGCAGTCGGGATACGCTGTGCAGAGTGGTAAAGGCAATTGCCGGTAAGGACTTTGATACGATTTTTAACACCATTGATGATGTTGTCCGATCGTCTAAGGATATTGCGGTTTTTTGGCAGGATCTTATGTCGTTTTACCGGGATATGTTGGTGATGAAAACTGCCGAAAACGCGACAAAATATCTGGATCTCACCGATAATGAAACTGCGGGGCTTTCCGCAGCGGCAGAATTGTTCACCCGCGAGACAATTCTCTCCCATTGCAAACAGCTTGAGGGAGCATTGTTTGCTATCCAGAAATCCAATGCTGTCAAACGTACCGTTGCCGAACTGACACTTGTGAAAATGTGCGATGAAACGCTCGACAGTTCCAACGAAAGTCTGCTTTCCCGCATTTCCAAGCTGGAGGATGCCGCCATACTCGGTACCTCGGTCGTGAGACCGGAACAGCCGGTAAAAAAGGCGGAAGCGTCTGCCAAGAGGGAAGTTCCTTCTGAAACCGTCGAAAAAAACGATGAAAATAAAGAATCCGGACAAAGGGTTCTTAAATCCCTGACGTGTTGGATGGAAGTGCTTGATCGGGTGGAACAATCCGGTGGTCATGCTGCTTCCTATCTGAAACAGACAAGGGCGTTTGTAGGCGATGACGGCTCGGTGACGGTTTGTGTATCGGATCCGTTTACTATGACGATGGTTGATGTTCCCGAGGTGAGGGCAAATGTTCGTGCGGCACTTTCTCTCTGTCTTAAGCGTGAGATTGCGGAGAATCTGTTGCATATAGAACTGACCAAAACCCCGCTTCCCGAAGAGGATGGGGATTTTATAATTGATGAAATTCTGAAAAAAGCCGAAACATAAGAAAGGAATTGACAAAATATGAAAGCCAGATTGCCACAGGGAATGGGCGGCGGCGCACAGAATATGAATGCGATGATCCGTCAGGCTCAGAAAATGCAGGAGGATATGGCAGCTCTGCAGGCAGAGCTTGAGGAAAAGGAATATGAAATTCATGCCGGCGGCGGCATGGTCGAGGTGAAGATTAACGGTAAACGCGAAATTCTCTCTATTCATGTCAAGCCCGAGATTGTGGATCCCGAGGATGTTGAGACAATGGAGGATATTCTTGTAGCTGCTGTGAATGAGGCAATCAAGACCGTTGACTCCACAAGCGAAGCCGAAATGAAGAAAATTACCGGTAATATCGGAATGCCGGGGCTTTTCTGATGTTGGAAAATGAATCACTCGTTCATCTTGCCGAGCAATTCGGAAAGCTGAACGGAATCGGCAGGAAGTCCGCCCTTCGTATGGCGTATGCGGTGCTGGACTTTACCGATGAAGAAGCAAAGGAATTTGCCGATGCGGTACTGGAGGCAAAGTCGAAGATTCATTTTTGCCCGGTCTGCCAGAATCTGACTGACCGTGAGCTTTGTTCGATATGCGCCGATCCGGATCGTGATCGTTCGGTTATTTGCGTTGTGGAGGATGCCAAAGCGGTGGCGGCACTGGAAAAGGTGAGGGAATACAGAGGACTGTACCATGTCCTGCATTGTGTGATTTCTCCCGTGAA
>CAKSSY010000073.1 GCA_934489945.1 uncultured Eubacteriales bacterium | reverse complement strand
CATTCTACCAGAGTTTTGTGAGCATGTCTACCTTTTTGCTCTTTTTTTGATTTTGCGAAAAATATTATACCTTATCTCAGATGATTCGCCGCAAAATCAAGAAATCAACCAAAATTGAAAATTATACCGATGAACAAATAAAAAGCGCGGAAACGTGGTTAAACACGTATCCGCGAAAGATGTTTGGCTGGAGAAGTAGCCAAGACCTGTTTGAAGAAGAATTACATAAACTTGGTATTGAAAAAATTTTTTAATTATTTTTTGCAATGTACTTGACAATTTGCCGGTCTTATTTTTCCCAAAGAAGGTAAGATTTTATTCCGTATGCCTCGACAACTTCAGAGTCCTCCGCCAAAAAAGTCCGCATATGGTACTGCGACAGATAATAAGCGTTGCGTTCTATTGCAGTTTCCACCGAAGACTCCGTTCGAAGATCTAGAACATAGCTGTCCACGTTTTCCTGTGTGGCGGCAACCAAACGTGCAATTGCGGCATCACTCTCCCCCGCGGAAATTCCGACTCCCAATGTAACGGTGGTGCTGAAATCACGGATTTGCGCAATATACAGACTTACTTCTTTAGCAAGTATCTCGTCAGCAGGCAATCCGAATATGATCAGTTCACGGATTCCGGAGGCAACAATATCAGAAAGAAGCGAAAGTTCTCTTCCCTTCTCATATGTTCGCTTGGCAGATGAGCTTTCCGTAAAGGATTTCACCGTAAAATATCCCACACTATAGCAATTTTTGTCAGCCGCAAGTTGAACCATCTCTTCAACTCCGAGTTTACCCGTTCCGTCATAGCCAACCTGTTCTCCACCATCAAAATGCGGATTTCCGTCAAACAAAAGAATCCCTACAGCATTTCCGTCCATCTGCCAGATGGTACTTCTGAATTGTGCCGCATCCATTCCGGCGGGGTCCACTGTTTGCGCCCTGATTTCCATCAAAGTCGCATATTTCGCATTCGGATTTTCGACACCTCCAAATTCGGAAAGATCATGATGAGAAAGCCGCGCATATTTACTGTTTTTCGCCACGCCACCCAAAATGGCTCCCAATACAAGTCCGAAAACCAGTGCCGCCACTGCAACTGCGGCAAAAGGAAACCAAACTTTTTCGATCAGTTTATCGGTACGTTCCGGACCATTATAATATCGAATTTTTCTGCGTCTGTGAAACATAGCTTCTCCTTTATTTCATAGAATGAAAAACAAGAGTTTTTCCGTATTCGTTCGATTCGAATGTAAGTTCTCCCGCCCGGTCCGCAAAGGCAATATTCATCTTTCCGACAATATATTTCTGCATCAACGTTTCAAGATTGTTCTGAAAATATCCATCCTCAGGCGCAAGACGCGCCATAACATAAAATCCGTCCGTCACCTCCACCACATCGCTCACTTCACCAATCTCCAACGCAAAAGCGGCGTTCTCATACGCCTCGTCCATATACCCTCTCGGAAAATAATAATCACAATTTGAGGTGTCCTGATTGTACTTTGTCCCGATAAAACTTTCAATTGATTTTCCCTCGCGAATCCGGTCACGCACATACTCAGCCGCCGCACGATTTTCCGACTTGCTCTCTCCGGGATCGTTTCTGACAAAAATACTCATCGTCCGGACAAAACCATCCTGTGCGAAAACCGCATCATAGGCTTCTTTCTGCATATTCTGTGCCAAAACATCATAATAACGCGACTGACAACTGACAATCGCAGCATACAGACGATAGACGGCATCCGTCATATAATTTTCATCAAGATATGCCTTATATTCTTTGGTTCCCCCAAGCACGGATGCGGCAGCATCCACCTCTTCCTGAACTTCTTTTTTGGTCACCTTATCGGCAGTTCTGATCTTCTCTTTTTCGCACAGATCAAGAATGGCATAGCTCTGACAAAGCGAGGCATTCACAAGTTTTTTCAATTCTTCCTCATATTGCTCGCCGCTTTCTTCCGTGTCAAAAATCCCATCGCCATATTGTGAAATCAATTCTTCCTTATGTTTCATCACAAGATAGCGCAATTCCTCATAACGTACCTCATAACCTGCACAGGTTCCAACCACCTTTGCCTCTTCCGCCGTACTTTTGATTCTGCCAACGGAAGAACAGGAAGAAAAAACTCCCACCACCATCAGAATCACAAACAGACATGGCAGTATTTTTTTCCAACATCTCATCATCGTTTCACCATCCCGCACAATTTCTGTCCTAATTATAATACGTTTTTATGACCGCCGTGTGAATTTTTCCTTCTTCCTAAAAATTTTTATTCTCCCTTTGACTATTTTGCCGTTCTATGTTATACTGATAGTAAATACGAATGTTCGACTGAAAACGAAAAGAGGATTCTATTATGGAAATGGAAAGCGAGTATACCATATCTCTGCAAAAACTGATTCAAGAATTTCAATTGGAAACCGTCTATCTGCCGTGCGATGCCGCGGATATTCTGATCAGCAACACTGCCGTTACACGACCGGGATTGGCTCTTTCCGGCTTTTTCGGAAATTTTGAATCGACACGCATTTGTGTAATCGGACGCGCAGAACATAACTATCTGGACGAATGTGAACCTGAAGTGCGATCTCAAAAGCTCCGCGATTTCATCGATCACAAACCTGCCTCCGTCATCTTTTCAACCGACCTTTCGGTTTTCCCGGAAATGCTTGACGAGGCTATGCGTGTCGGGATTCCCGTTCTTCGCAGTTCCGAGCGGACAAGCGCACTGGTTGCGGCACTGATCGCTTCCCTGAACACACACCTGGCACCCCGCCTGACACGCCACGGTGTATTGGTGGAAGTTTATGGCGAAGGCGTGCTTATCATCGGAGACAGCGGTGTCGGAAAAAGCGAAACGGCAATTGAACTTGTCAAACGCGGTCATCGTCTGATTGCCGATGACGCTGTGGAAATCCGTCGCGTCTCCAAAAAAACGCTGGTCGGTTCCGCACCCAAAATTATCCGCCACTACATTGAATTGCGCGGAATCGGAATCATTGATGTCAAACGACTGTTCGGCGTCGGTGCTGTCAAAGACACCGAAAAAATTGATCTTGTCGTCAGCCTCGAACAGTGGGTACAAGGAAAAATGTACGATCGTTTTGGTCTTGATGATGAAAAAATTGAAATCCTCGGGCTTGAAATTCCAATGATCACCATTCCTGTAAAACCCGGACGTAATCTTGCCATTATACTGGAGATTGCTGCAATGAACAATCGTCAGAAGTGCATGGGTTACAACACAGCGGAGGAATTCAACAAAAAACTGATCGAACATATGAATTCCGAAACAACAACTCATTAAAAAACGCAAGAATAAACTTTCAAAACCTTAAGAAACCGTCAGAAACGGTACGGAGATTTTTATGGCATATATCGAATTCCATCATGTATTCAAAATATATAAAAACGGCGAACAGGAGATTCATGCGCTTGACGACATCAGTTTTTCGGTTGAACGCGGTGAACTTTGCGTCATCGTGGGACCGAGCGGTGCCGGCAAGACTACTCTTCTGAACATTCTTGGCGGTATGGACACGGTTACATCCGGAAAGGTTCTGCTTGACGGACGCGAAGTCAGCGCACTTTCCGAACGTGAGCTGACCGATTACCGCCGTACCGATGTCGGTTTTGTGTTCCAATTCTATAACTTGGTTCAGAATCTGACCGCACATGAAAACGTAGAACTGGCGACAGAAATCTGCCACGGCAGTCTGAATCCCTCCGAGGTTCTTCGGGAAGTGGGTCTCGGTGATCGGATGCAGAATTTTCCTGCCCAACTTTCGGGTGGCGAACAGCAACGCGTTTCGATTGCGCGTGCTCTTGCCAAGAATCCGAAAATGATCCTTTGCGACGAGCCGACCGGTGCTTTGGATTATGCAACAGGCAAGTCCGTGTTGAAATTGCTTCAGGATACTTGCCGAACCGGCGGCAAAACGGTAATCATCATCACCCATAACAGCGCGCTGACGGCAATTGCCGACCGCGTAATCCGGGTAAAGAATGGGCAGGCAGTCTCCGAGCAGGTGAATACCACTCCGACTCCGGTCGAAAAAATCGAATGGTGACTGTATGAAAAAAACCTCGCGAAAAATAATTCTGCGTGATATCCGTGGAAGTCTGAACCGCTTTTTGTCGATTCTTTTTATCGTTGCTCTCGGTTCGGGCTTCATGGCAGGACTCGCCGCCACTTCACCGGATATGTACGAAACTGCAGACAAATATATGGATGAAAACAGCTACTACGATATGGACATCAAATCCACACTCGGATTTACTCCGGAGGATGCACAGAAACTCGGCAGACTCGATTGTGTAGAAACCGTTCAGGCGGCAAAAGTTGTCGATGTCGTTCTGGCAAAAGGAACCGAGACTTACACCTCCCGTGTTTTTGCCACTTTGGATAAAAACGGGAAAAGCCTTTTGAACAATGTCGTTCTGAAGGAAGGAAGAATGCCGCGCGAAAGCGGAGAATGTGTAATTCAGGTCACGATGGGGCGTTATTTTGACGGTAGTCTCAAAATCGGAGATTGTCTTACAGTCTCGGATGAAAACGAAGCCCCGGATATGCTCCGTCAAAACATGAGCAAAGATTCTCTGACAATTGTCGGATTTGTGGAAAGTCCTCTTTGTATCGGTATCACCGCCGAACCGACCACGGCAGGAACCGGGCGGATTCAGGCAGACATCTACACCACGGATAATTTTTTTACTTTTGATGACTTTACCGACCTCTATCTGACTTTGGAAGGAGCGCGAGATCTGAATACATTCGGGGATGACTACAAAACTCTTGTACGGGAAATGACCCCTGCCATCGAAGCCCTCGGCACAGAGCGCACCGCACTTCGTACCGACGAAATCCGCCGGAAACTCCGGGAACAGACAACCGCGCTTCGTTCTCTGATTGAAACACTGGAAAAATTCGCTGCCGCGGGACAAATGCCCTCGGCAGAAACCATAGAGCTTCCCGAAAATAACATCGGAACGGAAACATGGATGTTCAAAGTTCCGACCATTGCCGAACTTTTTACGCAAACCCAAAACGCGATTATCGATGCACTGAAAACCACCGATCCTGCATCGGGAAAAGCCTTGCTTGAATCCGCAAAAGAGTTTCTTGCCGATGCCGAAGAACAAATTGAAAAGACAGGAGCCGACGGTTGGATTCTGCGTACACGCTCAGATGATTCCGGATTTTCCGGTTATGACAGCAATGTCGGAAAAGTGGCTGCACTCTCCGTAATTTTCCCGGTGTTTTTCTTCATGGTGGCACTTCTTGTGGCTCTGACCACCATGACGCGGCTCATCGAAGAAAAACGCACACAAATCGGTACACTGAAATCTCTTGGTTTTACAAACCGACAAATTCTGAACGAATACCTGCTCTACAGTCTTTCTTCGTCCGTTTTCGGTTGTATTCTCGGTTTTGCAATCGGATTTCGTCTGTTTCCCGCTGCAATCAGTTCCGCTTACAGCATGATGTTCATATTGCCGCGGACACTCACCCCCTTCCGTCCGGAAATCGCACTTTGGGTGGCACCGATCACGATCGGCAGTATTCTTCTGGCAACCGTTCTTGCCTGCCACGGAGAATCACACGCCTGCCCCGCAGAATTGACACATTCGAAAGCCCCCGTTGCCGGCAAACGAATCTGGATGGAACATCTTACTTTTATCTGGAAACGGTTGAACTTTACTCAAAAAGTCACGTGCAGAAATCTGTTCCGCTACAAAAAACGCTTTTTCATGACGGTAATCGGCGTGGCGGGTTGCAGTGCCTTGCTTCTCACCGGGTTCGGATTACGCGACTCCATTCACGACATTGTTGACAAACAGTTCACCGAACTTTATCACTACGATCTGAGTGTTATGACAGACGGAGAAGACGCTGCAAAAGAAGGAACTTCGTTATATACGCTTCTTGAAGATCGGACTCTCCTCCAAAGTGTTCTTCCCTACTCCGAACAAAGCGGCAAAGTTTCTTCGGATGGAAAAAGCGAGTCAATTACCGTTTCCGTTCCGTTCGACAGCTCCCGTTTCGATGAATTCATAACTTTGCGAAACCGCAAATCTGGTAATACCATTCCGTTTCCCGAAAACGGCGTTGTTTTGACCGAAAAGCTGTGTGAAACCTTGAAAATCCGTGTCGGAGACCGTGTCACACTGGAAAACGCTGACGGTGTTCGCGAAGAAGTCACCGTAGTCGGCATTACAGAAAATTACATCGCCTCCTACGCCTACCTCTCTTCGGAAACTTACCATGCCACATTCGGTTCCGATGCCGATTTTTCCACAATTCTCTGCCGTCCCGCAGAAGGTGCCGATGTCGAGGAAATCACCAAGAAAATCATGACGGAAGACCGCGTAATCTACGTCAAATCCTCTCTCAGCCTTCGGAACAGCTTCGACGATTCTATCAAGAGTATCAACGGTGTCATTCTGGTCCTGATTCTGGCGGCGGGACTTCTGTGCATGGTCGTTCTTTACAACCTTACCAACGTCAATCTTTGCGAACGCCGCAAAGAGCTTGCCACCATCCGTGTTCTCGGATTTCATAAAAAAGAAGTTGAACATTATATTTTCCGTGAAACCAATATTCTGAGTTTTCTCGGTTCTCTTGTCGGACTCGGTATCGGAGTGTGGCTCCATTCTTTCGTCGTCCGCACGGTGGAAATCGATCAAATCATGTTCGGCAGAAACATTTATCTGCCAAGTTACTTTTATGCTATGCTTATCTCCATGTTGTTTACTCTGCTCGTAAATCGCGTCATGCGTCGTCATGTGCAAAAAATTGACATGGTAGAAGCCATGAAAGCCAATGAATAATATTGTATGAAATTTTTTCGGTGAAAGGAACCCGCTTATGAACATTCTACACCTGAAATACGCCGTGGAAATTGCCAAAACCGGTTCTCTCAATAAAGCGGCTGAAAATCTCTACATGGGGCAGCCGAACCTCAGCCGTGCCATTCGTGAACTTGAGGCAGACCTCGGCATTACGATTTTTGAACGTTCTCCAAAAGGCATGGTCGTCACACCGGAAGGAGAGGAGTTTCTGGACTACGCAAGACGGATTCTCGGACAGATTGAAGAGGTGGAAGCCATCTACAAACAGGGGGTCACCAAAAAACGTCGGTTTTCCATTTCCGTCCCACGTGCCAGCTATATTGCCGAAGCCTTTACCCACTTTACAGCTACCGTCAAATCGGAGGAAGCGTTTGATTTTTTCTACAAAGAAACCAATGCCATGCGTGCCATCAAAAACATCCTCCAATCCGACTATCATCTCGGCATTATCCGTTATGCCGAAAATTACGATAAATATTTCAAGGAGTCGCTCGCAGAAAAAGGGATTGCCTGTGAACTTGTAACCGCTTTCACCTATATCCTTGTCATGAGCAAGCATCATCCTCTTGCCGGAAAGAACGACATCCGTTATTCCGATTTGTCTCCCTACACCGAAATCGCACATGCCGATCCGTTTGTTCCCTCTCTGCCCCTTGCAGCAGTGCGTAAAGAAGAACTGCCCAAAGATATCCGAAAACGCATTTTTGTATTTGAACGAGCCAGCCAGTTTGAGCTATTATCGGGAAACACCGATACTTTCATGTGGGTATCTCCCGTTCCGGATGAGTTGCTTGACCGCTACGGACTGGTACAGAAAGACTGTCCCGACAACAAACGTGTCTACAAGGATATGCTGATTTATCGTCAAGATTATCATCTTACCGAACTGGACAAACAATTCATTACCGATCTTTGTCGCGCAAAGCGTAAATATATCGGAAGTTAACACCACAATTCAAAAGGCGGCATCTCTTGACATCTGATAGAACAGATGTCAAGAGATGCCGCCTTTTCGACTGTCCGAGACCCGAAAATCATCGCCGTGTTAC
>CAKSSY010000072.1 GCA_934489945.1 uncultured Eubacteriales bacterium | reverse complement strand
CTCTTTCACCAAGGACGGCAAACCTTTTGTCCCGAAGACAGACAACGGCTTTGCAATCTTCCCCCTTCCGACCGGGGAATGTGAAATTATCGCCGACTTCTCCATGACCGTCAAGACACAGATTGACAACATAGACGGAAAACGCTATGCCTCCGCCACTTACGGTCCTCTGCTTCTGGCACAGGAGACACGCTTCGGCAATCCGCTCTTTGCGGAAGTGGATGAACACTTTTTGCCGCTTCGGTGTGAAGACGTTCCGGACGCGCTGGTGCATTTTGCGTATAACGGCGTTCACTTCGTCGATTTTTCGTCGGCAGGCAAGGAAAATCCGCTTGAAGACTCCTATACGGTTTTTGTTCCCGTAAAAAAATAAAGAAAGAGGTATTTGTATGAAATTGAAGTATTCTGTATTTCTCGGAAACGTGGGGCACTGCTTTGATCGATACTGTCCCGAGTATTCCAAACCCTTCTCTCTGGAGGAACTGTTTGAAAGAGCGGCATCCATTCCGCAATTGGACGCGGTAGACCTTGTTATGGATCGAAACATGATGAGTCGCCAAGCCGAAATCCGCTCCTTGCTGAAGAAGACCGGGTTGAAGGTCGGTTCGCTTGCCGTTGACACCTTCGCCAATCCGCTTTATAAAAACGGAAGTCTTTCCTCCCCCGACACCGCGGTAAGACAGCAGGCACTCACAGATGCCAAAGCTGTAATGGACTTTGCCGCCGAGATCGGTTGTCCCATCGTTACACTCTGGCCCGGACAGGACGGATACGATTATATTTTTGCCGCCGACTACATCCGTGAAAGACAACTTTTCTCGGACGGAGTTGAAGAACTTTGCCGTTACCGTCCCGACATTACCATAACGTTGGAATACAAAATCAAGGAACCCAGAACTCATTCCTATATTAGCACAGTCGGCGCGACACTTCTGATGATTGAGAAAATCGGGCTTCCGAATCTCGGCGTTGCCTTGGACTACGGTCACGCGGCACTCGGTTATGAAACTGCCGCCGAGGCAGTCGCCATGTGCAAAATGTACGGTGACAGACTCAAACATATCCACATTAACGACAACTACCGCCTGTGGGATGACGATATGATCGTCGGTTCAGTTCATACACTCGAATATCTGGAATTTTTCTATTGGCTGAAGCGCACCGACTATCACGGGTATCTTGTCATAGATCAGTTCCCCTACCGGGAGGACGGCAGAGATGCCGTAAGCGAAAGTGCCGAATGGCTTGATGTTCTGCAAGAAAAAGCGGCAAAGATCGACGAAAAAGAAGCCGAACAGGTATTCGCCGAGCGAAACGGCGTTGCCTCCAGCCGCTTTATGAGAAAAATTCTTTTCGGGGAGAAAAAATAATGAAAGACATTTTAACTGCACCGTTTCTCAAAGAACTTTGTGACACAACCGACAATATGTACCGCCTCGGCTGGAATGAGCGAAACGGCGGAAATATCAGCATCCTGTTGAAGGACGAAGAAATATCTCCCTTCCTTGAAGGCAGAAGCGTGCTTCGCCGTCTGCCGCTTGCCGTTGCATTTCCCGAACTTGCTGGAAGATTTTTCCTTGTCACGGGAACCGGCAAATACTTCAAAAATGTCTCCAAAGATCCGGAGAATGCTTTGGGACTTATCCGTCTTTCGGACGACGGAGCGGAAGCGGAGTTGTATTGGGGCTGGAATGACGGTGGTCGCTTCACCAGCGAAATCATCATGCACCTCGGTGCACATCGGGAACGGTTGAAATCCGACCCGAATCAACGCGTTGTCATGCACGCACATCCTGCCAATATTGTTTCGATGACACATATTCATAAGGGCGATGAGCGGGAATTCACCCGCAAAATCTGGCGTTCCTGCACCGAGTGCATCGTCATTTTTCCGGACGGAATCGCGCTTTTGCCGTGGATGGTGAGCAGCGGTCCCGAAATCGGGCTTGCCTCCGCAAAAAAATTCAAAGACTTCCGTATCCTTGTTTGGGGGCTTCACGGATGCACCGTAACGGGAAGCAGTCTTGACGAAGCGTTCGGACTTCTCGAAACCGTAGAAAAGGGTGCGGAAATCTACATGAAGGTGGCTGCGACAGGCAAAAAACTCGAAGAAACGGGCATTTCCGACGGAGAACTTCTGGATGTTGCCAAAGCATTCGGGCTCCATGTGCGTGACAATTGGCTGAACCAAGTCGTTTAACACCACCCTATAATCTCGAAAAGGAAAAAACCTTATGAAAAAAAATATTCTGCCACTTCTTGTACTCGTGTTGTTCCTCTTGTCTCTTACAGGTTGCGGGAATCCCACAAGCGAAACCAAAGAGACCGAAACCATTGCTACAGAAGAAGATACCACCATAATCAACGGAGAACAGATGATGATTTTCAAAATGAATGAAATTCCCTATCACGCGGAGGGGTCGACACTTCTCTCCGGCACCTCGCTTCAAATGGACTGGACGGCATCCGGGATGAGCCTTTCCTTTGACGGTCAGGGCGATGTGAAAGCAACGATGGTTGGTGAAAACGGAAAGTGCTGCATCGTAACAATTGAGGTCGACGGCGTTCGGGCAAAAAGCATCAGAATCGGCGGTACGGCAACAGAATACACACTTGCCGAAGGACTGGCATCCGGTGCCCATACCATCCGCGTTTTGAATGAAGTCGGATATGACGGCGGATGGATCACAATGGAATCGGTTTCGCTTCGGAAAGATACAAAATTCGCGGTAATTCCCGACAGAGATCTGTATATTGAGTTTATCGGAGATTCGATCACCTGCGGATGCGGACTTTCAGATGAAGTCCTTGCAAAACAGTATTCGACAAATGAAGCCTACTTTGCACTCAACGATGGGCTCCGCGGCTATGCGTATCTGACCGCAAAAGCACTCCGAGCAGATTATTCCATTCGCTCAATTGGTGGCGTCCGCTTCACCGAATTCGGCATGAACGGTGCATATATCAGTAATTACTATCCGTTCCAGTCAAAAAAACGCGACGACACCGCATACCACCCGACCCGCACACCGGATATTCTTGTTCTCAACCTCGGTCAGAACGACAACTACCAGTACTGGGTTAATACCGATCACACAAACACCGATAAGGGTCCCTTTACCAAAGACGCCTTCCGTGAAGCGGTACGCAGAACGATTTCCGAGATTGATGCGGTCTACGGCGAAAAGAAGGTTCCGATTCTCTACGCCTATGGCTGTATGGAGCTTCCGGAGAGAACAGCCATGACAGATATTCTTCTGAATGAGCTGATTCCCGAATTTCGTGCAATGGGATATGACATTGAGACTTTCAAAATGACCTCCGACCGAACAGGATATTCTGCACATCCGAGTCTTGGCGGAGCCGAGAAGCAAAGCGAGGAACTGACAGCGTTCATCCGGGATACTTATATGGGCGGTTAAAGTTAAAAATGGAAAAGAAACAGAATATTATGAACGGAAAATGGATCTGGAAGTACGGAGACTTTGAAAAATATCACGGAACGTTGCAACTCCTGTCCCGGGAAGAACGCGGTAAAAGAGTGCCGAGCTTTTACGAAATCCCGTATTACAGTCACGCCGTACGTTTTCGGAAAACCGTTGTATTGGACAAAGCGGAGGAAATCCGTCTTGTGTCGGAAGGCGATGCCTGCCTGATGGTCGACGGAGTCCGCCAAAACGGACAGAACCCCTATCCGCTGACGCCGGGAACACACAAACTGACAGTAACGGTCGGCAATGCGAAGGGAATGTGCGCACTGAAAATTCTCGGAGACACGGTTTTCACTGATGAAAGCTGGATTGCGGACTCTCTTGACGGCATGACGGCAAAAGCAGGCAGTTCTCCGTTGTGCGGCGATTCGGATATCACACCGGGAAACTATGCCTTTCCGCAAAAAGAGGTGTTTCCAACAGAAGACACCATATCAAACGGAGAACGCATTCTGGATTTCGGAAAAGAAGTGTTCGTCTCCCTGCGACTGCGCCAACTTTCCCCGGACAAAAAAATAACACTCTTTTACGGCGAAAGCCGCGGAGAGATCTACAGCGACCGATGCGTCATTACCGACACGACGCAAGGAACCGAAACGATCACGTTTCCGCCGCGTGCCTGTCGATTTGTGCGATTCTGCGGTGCAATCGATTTTGATGTGTGCGCCTACTATCCGTATTTGCCCTTACAGGACATTTCGGAATTTCGTTCCAACACAGAACTGACAAAAATCTACAACATCTCCAAATACACGCTGGAGCTTTGCAGCCAGATGTTCTTTCTTGACGGAATCAAACGGGATAAGTGGCCATGGAACGGCGATGTCTACATTACGGCGCGTATGAATTACTACTCCTTCGCCGATTCCGACATTGTGCGTCGAACGCTCATTCTGCTTCGCGGCAACCCCGCCGTCGTAACTCCGCCGAACATGATTTTGGAATACTCCTTCTATTGGTTCCTCACTATGAAGGAATATTGGCTTTACACCGGCGATGCCGAATTTGTTCTCCGAAATTACGAATCGGCAAAACAACTGATGGATTACTATATCAAAAACACCGATAAAGACGGCTTTGTCCCGCATATTCCCGGCACGTGGCTGTTTATCGACTGGCACGACATCAACAAAAACGGTGCCGTCTGTGCAGTGCAGATGCTCTTTGGCGCGGCATTGCAATGTATGGCGGAATTTGCGGAACTATGTAACCGCCCCGAAGAGAAACATTTCTACGAGGACAAATTTGCGGACATTTCTGCTAAAATCCGTCGGTTGTTCTTTGATGAAGCCATCGGCGGTTATGTTTCGTCCGTCGTCGACGGCAAAAGAACCCCCGAAATCCGTCGACATCAGAACTATCTCGCTATTCTTTTCGGATATGCAGACGAAAGGCAAACCGAAATCATCCTGAAACGCGTTCTTTTCCAGGAATCCGTCCCCAAAATCACGACTCCTTTCTTCAAATTTTTTGAATATGAGGTACTCTGTCGTTGCGGATATATCGAACAAGCATTCGACGCTATGCGAGCCTACTTCGGCGGCATGATCCGTTTGGGTGCCACAACCATGTGGGAAGAATTCGATGACAGCATCCGTGGCGAAGCGCAGTATGCCATGTATGACGAACCATACGACAAAAGTCTTTGCCATGCGTGGGGAGCAGGACCTTTGTATTTTATCGGCAAATATCTTGCCGGAGTCAGCCCCACCGCACCGGGATACCGGACTTTCCGAGTCTCTCCTTGCCTCACATTGGGCGATTTCTCCACCACAATACCGGTGCCGGGCGGCAAAGTTTCGGTCAAATATCTTTCGGGAACGCTGACGATTTGCTCTGACATTCCGGGCGGCACACTCCTGCTCGACGAAAAAACCTTTGATATTCCGACAGGCAAGCCCTTGCTCATTCAAACAATATAATCGCCGACATAATAAAGGGCGGTGTTAAGAAACTCAAAAAATTTCTTAATACCGCCCTTGGCATTCGTCTTGCCACCAAAGAATCTCCCCCAAAACGACCATAAAAACGCCGGAATCCAAACCGACAAGTTTGGAGGGGCTGTTAAAAATACCGAGTTTTTAACAGCCCCTTTGGCGTCACTTCAATACGCCGTATACTTATCGTTTTCCACTGCGGACATGG
Source organism: uncultured Eubacteriales bacterium (assembly GCA_934489945.1). Lineage (GTDB taxonomy): Bacteria > Bacillota > Clostridia > Oscillospirales > CAG-272 > RGIG8775. Next base: position 2,375 of record CAKSSY010000072.1, on the reverse strand, counting down.
TTTTTCGGAAACTGACCTCGGCGGAATCATTGAGAGCATGATAAACATATTGATAGAGGATGTCCAGAATGGTAATCTGCCCTTGAATCAAAGGAAAATCTGCGTCCAGATACTTGTTGGCATCCCGCACCGTAGTGTAGACCGAAAAATCGGCAAGTGAAGTCAGCGGTGTATTGATAAAATCACTCACCGCGATGACAATCGCCCCCTGCTTCTTTGCCAGTCTGGCAGATTCAATCACGCTTTTGGTTCTGCCGGAAGAGGAAAAAACAAACAGAATATCCCCTTCTCCCAGCATTGCCGCCATCATTTTGGAAATCACAACATCCGTGCTGTAGGAGCATGACGGTTTGATGCGAAAAAATTTGATATACGCATATTGTGCCGAAACGGAAGATGTCCCCAATCCGAAAAAGTGTATGTGACGGGCATCCCGAAAACAAGCAAGCATCTTTTCGGCGGAATCCCTCGAAATTGCCCGACAGCTTTCTTCGACAACAGCAGAGGCAAACTGGCAAATCCGCTTGCTGATGGTTTCAAAGGAATTTTCCTGGGAGAATGAAAGAAATTCCTCCGAAAAGGCATCTCCGTTCCGAGAAGCATCCATCGGTTCTTTCCGCATAATCTGCTTAAATTCCTTGATTCCCTCCACTCCGAGCCGTTTTATAAAACGACATACCGTTGCATAACTGGTATGGGTATTTTCCGCAATCTCCTGTATGGTAAACTGGGAGATCTTGTCCTGATTGTCCAATATATACGCCGCAAGACAGCCGTCAGCCGTTCCCTCTTTCTTTTTCAGTTGGGTCAACTGAATCAGACACAGCTTGTCATTTTTCATTTCCATCCCCCCTCCGTTTATTGTATCACAAATCATGCAAAAGCGCAAGAAAAAAAATGAAACAAATAATATAAATTCCGTTGCCGATTCAGACCGTTTTCCCGCTGTCCGAGAATACCGGTCCGATTTCCAACTCGCTGCGCTCCATAATGAAAATCGGATATTCAGCGACGGGCATGCCGTGCAACACCGTAAGATCCATAAAGTCCTCTCTGCGTTCCGGCTCGTAAACATCTCCCGTGAGACTGTCAACCGCAACCGGATCGGTCATAAAATCGTCGGCATCGATGTTCTGCAACCGAACACAAAGCGGCTTTTCAAAAAGCCCACACTCGTCTTCGATATATGTCGGATAATAGTAGACATAAAACGGTTTGCCGTTTCTCTCAAACGAAGCGTAAAACGGTTGCACCGCCATATTGACATATGGTCTTGTATAACGTGTATAAAGTGCCATAAACCGATCGCTCACCTTGAAATCATGTCCAAAAAGATTGGAAATGTTGGCAAGTGCATGATATGCTTCTTTCGGAGTATAGGTTTTCCCATTCAGAATTCCTTGCAAAGGAATTACCGTATAATCCCCCAAAGCGGTATAATATATTTTTTGCAAATAATCCATAACGGTAAAAAAGGAGGTCATTCTGCACCCGACTGCCGCATCGGTCACATAGTAGCGAAGCAGATTGACTGCCTGTTGATGCTCACTGCTGTTGCCGACCGGATGAATACTGTGTTCAACCGGCATCCACGACGGATACCCGCACTCACCGCCCCACAATTCCAAATTCTCCAATCCGTTCATGGCAAAGATTTTCCGGATAAACCGGATATTCTGCTCCAGATCGACATCCGCTCTCGTGGCATAACGATGATAGCTGAAGAAGTCCAGATGTTTTACCTTTCGGGCAAAAATACTGAAGTATTCTTTACTATGATTGCAAGCAGAAGGGAATGCCTCCGACATACAGGCACCGATTTTGGCATTTTCGGCGTTTCCGACAATCACCTCGCCCGTCAGATTCACAAGCTCGGCATACTCGGCGGGATTGGCTTTTCCCGGAAACCAGAAATTCGGAATATCCGGTTCATTCCAAATCTCATAATAAGTCACTCTGTCGGCATAGTGCCTTACCAATGCCGCCACAAAATTCTTCTATGCCGCAAAAACATCGTCCTCGTAGCACATCGGACAGCATCCGACAGCGGACGGTGTGCTGATATTACTCATATACAGCGGATTGCCGAATCCGACATTGAACCATGGCTGAATCCCCCGTTTCAGCAAATTGTTCGCGATGTCGTCCAACCAATCGAAATTGTACACGCCTTTCTCGGTCTCGCACTTCACCCATCCTGTCTGTACACGGGCATATTTGACTCCCGACTGTCCGAGAATGTCATAGCAACGTTCCGGATCAAACATCTCCCGATCCAGACACTCAAACCCGATACTGACATGACTGCCGAGACTTTGTTCTGCGGATGGGTTGATCTTCAGCTTTCCGATCTTCTTCATTTGTAAAATCCTCCG
>CAKSSY010000071.1 GCA_934489945.1 uncultured Eubacteriales bacterium | reverse complement strand
CAAGCAGGATATGATGAATAAACTCGGTAAACTTTTCAATTAAAAAAGCCGTCTGTTAAAGCAATAGACGGCTCAAAGATCATATTTATTATAATAACGAAGGTCATAACCGGATTTTACGAGTGCTTCTCCGATAATGCTTTCAAATAACCCGCCTTTATAAACGTCAAGGTTCTTATTTTGGCGGAAGTCCATTTGGGCTTCATCGTCGAGCTGAGAAAGGAGTAGACCGTTATCTGCGTAATAAAGGATACAGCAATCTTCGATAACGTTTCCTTTGAGAGGTAAGTTCGGGGTTTGTAAAGCTCTGCTGACATTTACGATACCTGCGTCTTCAAGCCATTCGAGCGAACCGCGGTAATCTGCAAATTTTGCGCCTGAACGAACCTTTGAAATTTGGAATTTCTTGTTTTCTTTGCCGAGTTGGAAAGGAACGGAGCGAAATACGTTGGTAATACGTGATTTATCAAGTCCTACGGCATACTTCCTGATGTCTGCTTCGTAACCGATAACGATTTGACGTTGAATTTCAAGAGTATTTTCAAAAGTCTTTTTCGAAACGAAATCTTTTACGGCATCAGGCATACCGCCGACAATGCAGTAATCAAGAAACAAGTCGTTATAGATTTTAAGTACGGCAGGAGAAAACGGGGTAAAAGACTGCATATGGGATAAAATATCTTCCTTAACGGAATCGTTATATCCGATTGCCCATAAAAACTCTTCAAAGTCGAGCGAACGCATTTCGATTTCGGTCTTATAGCCTACGCTGATATTCGAGATTTCCTTGTAATGAACGCCAAGCAAAGAACCGCTGCAAATTACGTTGTAATTTCCGTCAAGCGAAAAGAATTTCAAAGACGTAGCAATATCGGGAAATTCCTGAATTTCATCAAAGAAAATAAGAGTTTTTCCTTTGATAAATCGGGCTTTCGGGTTAATTCGAGAAATGTTTTTGATAACGGCTTCGGCAGAGTACGAAAGGGTATACGCGATATACCTGTACGCTTTGCGGCGATACCTACACCGATAATTATACCGAGGTCAACGGGCATAAATTCGGAGAAATCGTGATTGAACCGACCTGTACGCACCGCGGATATACCATTCATTACTGCGAAGATTGCGGTTATGAATATTCGGACAGTTACGTTCCCGCGACGGGACACGCGTATGAAGCCGAAGAACATCCCATAACCTGTACGGAAAACGGATATACGCTTTATACTTGCAAAAACTGCGGCGACGAATATACGGAGGACGGTGAAGAAGCGATCGGACACGATTATGAGGAAAAGACGGTCGGCAGAACGTGTGAATCTTACGGCTATACGGTGTACATACCTGAAAGAATTGCGCGGACAAATACGTTACCGCTTATGTAAAACCCGCAGGACACGACTACGGCAATCAAATTGTATCAAATGATTTATGAAAAGGACGAAAACAGTTCGATATATAATTGCAGCCTTTCTCACTATTACTTAATGATTGCAAAGATTCATTGTTACGAAAATAAATTTGAAGAAGCGATAAAAAATCTGCTGATTTCCTGCTATGTACGTCATCTACTGTGCCGTGTCCCTTGCAACGCTGTCTATTGTCGCACTCTTGTGGGGTGTAAAACTACACGGTTCATTCTGGGCATTTCTTGGCAGTTGGGCACGTACTATGTTATCAACTCTGTCAATCGGTATGTTGGTGGGCGGTATTGCAAAGAATACGAAACAAGCAAGCGTTATTGCATGCGTCCTTTATTTCCCGATGCTCGTTCTTTCGGGGACGACGCTTCCGATTGAGGTTATGCCAAAGGCAATGCAACAGGTCGTCAGCGTATTCCCTCTGACACAGGGGCTAACGATGATGAAAAACATGTTCCTCGGTATCGGTGCGAGTAGCATACTATTACCAATCTGTGTAATGCTTGGGGTTACCGCGGTTTGTTCCGTTCTCTCCTAGTGTTTCTTCCGATGGGAATAAGAGATCAATAAAATTTCTACGAGTAAGATGTCTATAATTTTGAAAGAAGAAGTTTGAAACATCTGTTTCGGACTTCTTTCTTATAAATAGTAAAAGCACGATATCAGAAGCATTTTCTATTGATTTTTATCGTAAAAAGTGCTATAATAATTATGTCGTTAGGAGAAGGGGTTAAATCGGGTGTGTTTTGATGAGATAGCATTGTAGCTATTTCGTACTGTATAGCCATACTTATAGGTCAAAAATACAACCTATGCCCAAAAAGCCTTGTTTTACAAGGCTTTTTGGGCTTTTTAGGGCGAAAATGATGGCTGCAAAACCGTACAACTTTTTTGAAGTTTATATGACCTGAACATACGACCTTTGCGCCGAAAATGTGGGTCAATAACGATTCATCCCATTCATTTCCCCCGAATGACTGTTAATTTGGCGGGAAGCCACTCAAAAGACCATTTGGTACTGACTACGATTGCTGATCGCTTAGTGGTCAATTGTTTACAGTCATCCGCCTTTAAGAAAATTTTTCTTTGATTTGGAGGTGCTTTCATTGAGTAAATACGAACCGATATGGAGATTCCTTTCCGATGACGGAAGTGAAAAATACCGGCTTCCTTTCAATAGAATTGAGGAGATTCTCGGTTTTCCTATTGATCACTCATTTCTTCATTACAAACAGGAAGCAGAACAGTACGGATACCGTGTAGAGAAAATTTCGCTCAAAGAAAAATGGATATACTTTGTCCGTATCGTTACACAGTGACATTATACCTTTGCGAATCTTCTTGCTTTTCTATATAATGTGGTTGAAGAAAGGCGGGGGACACTCATGGAAAAGAATTACGAATCGACTTGACGCGAAACAGGCACGTTACAAGCTGTAAAGGCTATGGTGTCTGCTAAACCAGGCTACGAAGCCTACAGTGTCTGAAAAACCTGCGGAATATAGCAACCGTATTGTTAAGTATTTTATTCGTCCGGGTCAAGAAGTGACTTTTCCGAGCATCCCGAGAAGCAGAAAAGAGCAATTGTAAGTGCGAGCAGAAGCGCGAGTGTTTTTTTCATAAAGAGACATCCGCGCGGGTGAAAACCTGTACTTTCCCTGTAAAAGTATAGGTCAGACCCATGAAATGAAAATATTTTTTCAAAAACCTCGACTTTTGACCGAAAAATATGGGGACAAATCCGGATAAATTCGTATAATGAAGCCATAGAAACCGGTTATTGTACCCCGGTGAGGGAAAGCAAAGGTTTTGCTTGTCATTTCTATCATATTATATCGTGTTGATCTATTCAATTGTTTTCGATGCGCTTATTACACAGAAAAAGGAGGACAACAAATGCACAAAAATGACTACAGGATTTTCGACGGGTTTTATATGTTTGCGGCAAGCATTGACGATCCGGTTACCATCTCGGGCTTCGGATGTATGAGAAGATCAGCTATGGCAAGGGCTATCCTGTGAATGAGAAAACCGGTGTGCTGACCCTGCCGCAGTCTGAAACCGCCGTTTGACGGAAGCAGGAATATCGGTTTACGCTCTATACGCTTGACCGGGTACTTCCAGAGGACGAAAAACACTCCCGAAAAATTCATGGGAAAACGGATGAATGACTACAGAAGAATCAGTTCGGTAATCTCATCGGTGCGGCAAAGGGTATAGAGATATTTATGCTGTTGCTTGGTCGAATCCAAGAGAAATATATTTTGACGCGAGTTTTTCATGACCGTTTTCCGCACGGCATTTTGCCACTCGTCGTTATCGCTGATAATCCCGTCATCACTGATGCCAAGTGCCGAGAAAAAGGCGGCTTCCACATTGATGTCGGCAAGAAAGTTTTCGGTCAGACTCCCGAAGGTACACATCTCACGGTCGGAATAATCGCCGCCGGCAAGCGTGCAGGACAGGCGTTGTTCTGCCGCGGCGAGAAGATTCTGGACGGAGTTTGTCACGACGCGGATTCCGCGGTATTCACCAAGAAGCGGCACGAGGTACAGGCAGGTGGAGGAACAGTCGATGAATACCGTCATCTCATCATGCAGATAATGCCGAGCCCGGGCGGAAAGCTCGGCTTTTTGTTTGGCGTGCAGGAGTTTGCGATAGTTGACAGGGAGAATGGTGTCGGTCCGACAGACCGCACCGCCGTTGTAGCGGGACAGATATCCGGCTTCTTCCATCTTTGCAAGGTCGCGGCGCACGGTCATCTCACTGACATAACACATGGCGGCGATCTTTGCTACCGACAGTCGTTTTTCCCGTCCGAGTGCCTCCAGAATTGTCGATTGACGTTCATTCAGTACCATGACTGCCTCCTTTTATTGTTTGATGAAATGTTCGTTTTCAAACATTCCGAACATTTCTTGACATTTTTTCGTTCCTATTGTATCATATTCATGCCGGATTTGCAAGCAATTTTATACCCTATGGAAAGGACTTTTCATGAAACTGTATGATATCATTCTGCATGGAGTCGGAATTCTCGGGATTCTTGCCGCCATTCTTGCTTTTCAGTGCCGCAAGCACAATCGTATTCTTGCTTTTCGTACTGCCAACGAGCTTCTTTTTGCGGTGCAGTATTTTCTGCTGGGGATGGCGGGGCAGGCGGCAGCGTATACGGGGATGGCGATGAATCTTGTCGGTTGCGTCCGCAACACGGTTTTTACCAAGCAGGTCAAACGGGGAAAAAGCACAAAAGTCTCTGCGGCGATTTTCAGCGTTCTGTTTCTGGTTTTTACCGCGGTCACATGGGGTGGTCCGAAGAGCATTCTGATCGGTTTTGCAAAGGTCGTTTCAACGCTGGCTTACGGAAATCCGAATCCGCGTGTGGTACGTCTTCTGATTTTATTGACCTCCTCCTGTTGGCTGGTCTACAATATTGCGGTCGGTGCCTGGGAAGGGGCAATCTGCGAGGCTCTTACGCTGGGGTCGATTGTGATTGGCATAATTCGGTACGATTTGCTCAGAAAAACCTGATTGGTTGTCCAAATCATGGTGCCGGCAAAAAACGGAACCTTTCGCACACCTTTTCCCAAGGCGGTGCATATAGCCCTTGCGGGGACTGCTTCGATTTGTGAAAACTTTCTGCTTTTCGACGCGTACCGTACGAATGGAGTTTATCGATCATTCAAGGGAATTCCTTTCTTTTCCGGAAGGGATTCCTTTTGTTATTTTGCAAAAGGTCTTGCAATCTCTGAAAGAAAATGTTACAATGAAAAAAAAGCAAGGAGGTTTTTCCGTGGAATTTCAAATCAACAGTCCGATCCTCTTTCTGCTCGCCGGAATCATTGTTGCCGCTGTTCTTGCACAGTCGGTCTTTTTCCTTCTGAAAGCCCTCAAACGCGCAAGAGCCATCGGAATGAAAAAAGAATGGCTTGCCAAAATCATGATTACGGCGGGCGTCTTTACCATCGCGCCTGCTGTGTCGATCGTGATTGGCGTGATTGCACTCTCCAAGAATCTCGGTCTCGCTCTGCCGTGGTTGCGTCTCAGTGTGGTCGGCTCCCTGTCCTATGAGACGATCGCCGCCGCCAATGCCGAAGACGCCATGGGGTTGGATTTGCAAAATCTGCCGCCCCTGAACGCTACACAGTATGTTACCATTGCTCTCATTATGACCTTGAGCATCATGGTCGGTATCTGGCTGGTTCCCGCTGTCTGCAAGAAGATGCAGAACGGCATGATCCGTATGGAGACCCGTGACAAAAAGTGGAGCGACATTTTCTCCGCCTCTATGTTTATCGGTATGATTTCCGCTTTTCTCGGTTACGTTTTCTGCGACTTTGCCGGCGTATTCTCCGGGAACACCGTGGGGTTGATTCCGGTCTTGGTTATGTTGTCTGCGGCACTCATTATGGTGCTCTGCGCCGGGATCATGAAGCTCACCAAGTGGAAATGGATCAACGACTATGCACTTCCGATCAGTCTCGTCGGCGGCATGGCGTGTGCCATTCCGATCACAAATTGGTTGGGATAAGGAGGCTATGATGAAAAACGAAAATTCAACAGAGCTTTACATGAACTCCGTTCACCGTGCCGGACGGATATGGAATCTTTCGATTATGGTTCTGCTTTTGCTGTTCCCAATCGTCTGCTGTGTTCTGTTCCGTGTCCTGCCGGACTGGAGAGGTCTTTTCTTCGGACTTCTTGCCACGGCACCGATGTACTGGGCTGTCGGCGTTGTGGAGGTCTTTACTTACATTCCCATGCTCGGCGCGGGTGGGTCATATCTGTCCTTTGTCACGGGCAATATTTCCAATCTCAAGCTCCCCTGTGCGCTGGGCGCGATGGAGCAGGCGGGGGTGAAAGCCAACACCGAAGAGGGAGAATTGATCTCCACCATTTCGATTGCTGTCTCAAGCATCGTGACGACGTTCATCATCATTGTGGGAGTTATTCTGATCGTCCCGCTTTCTCCGATTCTGGAAAGCCCGGTTCTCAAGCCGGCGTTTGACCAGATGCTGCCTGCTCTGTTCGGTGCGCTTGGTGTGGTTTTCCTTTCCCGGAACCTGAAGATTGCCATAGCTCCCGTGATTCTGATGTTGATACTTTTTATTGCCATTCCCACGCTCAATGTGGGAATCATGGTGCCGGTCGGTGTTCTGTTTACGATCGGCGTGTCCCGTATTCTCTATAAAAAGGGATTGTTATAAGCAAGGAGGAACCCCATTATGTTATGGCTTTGGATTTTACTTGCCGTTTTCGGAATTCTTGCCGCGTTTGCGGTGGTTATTCTTGTCCGCACGGCAAGGTTTCGCCCCAAGGAGGACGGAAAGCATGAATTTGCGGAGATTTCGTTTGACCGCGAACGTGCCGTTTCCAATCTGCAACAACTTGTCCGTTGCAAAACCGTTTCCCGGTATTCGCACAAGGAGGAAGACGATGCGGAGTTTGAAAAGCTCATCGGTCTGCTTCCTACGCTTTATCCGGAAGTGTTCCGTGTCTGCGAACTGACACGCTTGGACGACCGTGCGTTGCTGTTTTATTGGAAGGGGAAGTCCGACAAAAAACCATCAGTTCTGATGGCACATTACGACGTGGTTCCCGTAGACCCCGAAAACTGGACAAAACCGCCGTTCGACGGTGTGATTGAGGACGGCGTTCTTTGGGGGCGCGGCACGCTTGACACCAAAGTGACCTTCAATGGCGTTTTGACCGCCGCCAATCATCTGATCGGCACCGGCTTTGTTCCGGAACAGGATGTTTATTTTGCTTTCTCGGGCGGCGAGGAGGTCAACGGCTTGGGTGCCGTTCATATTGTTGATTATTTCAAGGAAAAGGGAATTCCGGTTTCGCTTGTCGTGGACGAGGGCGGTGCAGTTGTGGAAAATGTGTTCCCCGGTGTTAAAGTCCCGTGCGGTCTTATCGGCATTGCTGAAAAAGGCATGATGGATGTTCGCTATCAGGTCTCCTCGGCAGGCGGTCATGCATCGGCTCCGCCCCCTCACACGCCGGTTGGCGAACTTGCTCTTGCCTGTGCCGCGGTTGAGTCTCATCCTTTCCGTGCCCATATTACCAAACCGGTTGCCGAGATGTTTGACACACTTGGTCGACATTCTACCTTTGTTTATCGTATGATATTTGCCAATCTTTGGTGTTTCGGCGGTATCCTTGATGCGATTTGCAAAAAGAGCGGCGGAGAACTGAATGCTTTGCTTCGTACTACCGTCGCCTTCACGCAGGCAAGCGGTAGTCAGGCGACGAATGTGATTCCGCCTTCTGCTTCCATGGTGTCGAACATCCGTCTCAATCCCGAGGATTCCAAGGCGAGTGCGCTGGAATATCTCAAAAAGACTGTCGGAAATGAACATGTCAAGCTGGAGATTCTTCAGGGCATGGAACCGAGTCCGATCTCACGCACCGACTGCGAGGAGTGGCGCAAGGTCTCGGATGCTGCTTTGGGAACCTGGCGCGGTTGTCTAGTGTCACCTTATCTGATGGTACAATGTTCCGACAGCCGTCACTATGGGCAGATATGTGACTGTGTCTATCGTTTCTCGGCAATGGATCTGACGGCGGAAGAACGACACACGATTCACGGAAACGATGAGCATATCCGCCTTGAAACGGCTGAACGCGCAGTGGAATTTTACATTCGTCTGATGCTTTCGCTCTGAGATGATTTACGGGAAAACGTTCGCGTTTTCTCTGTCGAGCGATTCTTAAAAAACAGGGGCAGAAATCTCCTCTGACCAAAAAAGCAAGCCCCAAACGGTACAAAATGTACCGTTTGGGGCTTGCTTTGTGGTTATAGAATTCGAAAAATGTGACTTCCTTTTCGTCTTTTGAAAAGACCATGGTGTCAATGCTCTACGGATTCTG
>CAKSSY010000070.1 GCA_934489945.1 uncultured Eubacteriales bacterium | reverse complement strand
TTCTTATTCATCTTGCGATATCGCCGCCGTGATCTGACCCGCTCATTTTTTCTCGGATTTCTGTCGATCGGCATTCAATACCTTTGACGATTTTCTTTCCTCGGGAATAATCTCCCCTGCCTTAATCAGTGCCATTTTGGTCAGCATCGGTCCGACCAATTCATACACAAGAACCGAAAACAGAATAATGTTTCGCACAAGCGTCCCTTCGGAAGTTCCAAGCTGCATGGCTGTCACCGACATTCCGAGTGCCACTCCGGCTTGCGGCAGGAGGGTAATTCCAAGATACTTCACGATTTTTTCGTCGCACTTCATGAACTTGGAACCGACCGATGCCCCTAAATATTTTCCGAGCGAGCGGAAAAGAATATAGACAACGCCAACACCCACGATAGCAAGATCGGCAAATACATCCAGCTCAAGTTCCGCGCCACTGATAACAAAGAACAGCACGAACAATGGAGTCGTCCATCTGTCTACACGTTCCATCAGTTCTTCCGAAGACTCGCAAACATTGCAAAACACCGTTCCGAGCATCATGCAAGCAAGCAAGGAGGAAAAGCCAATATGTACAGGTCCGACAGGAATCTTCAGCATGGTAATCGCCACCGTCACAATAACGAAAGTGACAGAAACCGCCAAACGCTTGCTCCGGGAGTGGAACAGCTTTTCCATCTGAGAGAAAAGAAATCCCATAATTGTACCGAGTGCCAAAGAAGCGACAATCTCAATAAGAGGGTCCACCACAATTGAGAATATATCTACGCTCCCGCTGACCATCCCCTTTGCGATTCCGAAAGAAACGGCAAACACTACCAACCCCACCGCATCATCCAGTGCCACAATCGGAAGAAGAATGTCCGTCAGTTTTCCCTTTGCCTTATACTGGCGGACAACCATCAACGTCGCGGCAGGAGCTGTTGCCGTGGCAACGGCACCGAGAGTAATTGCGGCACTCATCGGCAGTTTTTCTTCACCGAGAATCAAACTGAGAACACAAAGTGCCACATCCACAAACAAAGTTGCCGCAAGTGCCTGAACAATGGCAACGACGGTAGCCTGTTTTCCCGTCTGCTTGAGTTGAGAAAGGCGGAATTCATTGCCGATCGAAAACGCGATAAAGCCCAACGCCACGTCCGAAATGACACCGAAACGCGACAGGTATTCCATAGAGTTAAAGCCGAGTCCCGTAATACCAAGCGTATTTCCAAGCATACCAAGGCAGAAGGGACCGATCAGAACGCCTGCTATGAGGTATCCGGTCACAGCAGGAAGACCGAACGGCTTAATCACGCGCGTCATAAGAAGCCCCGCAAACAGGGCAATTGAAATGCTTAACAGAATTTCCATATATGGTATCCCTATTTCTTTCCGATTTCCAAATCAATTGTTTTCAGGATAAACGGCGCGCGAACCGCCAATGAATTTTGGTCTGGTTCTGGCGCAAAGAATTGCGGCTTTCCCAATTGTTTTCACCGAAAGACGCACCGGAACGGCAACACGTTTCAAATGCATACCGATAAGCGTACCGCCGATGTCAATTCCGGCTGCCGCCGAAACCTCTTCAACCGCGACCGGATCGCGGAAATTTTCATATGCGGTCGTAGCAAAAGAACCGCCTGCTTTCGGCTGAGGCTTTACACAGACAATCTCAAGTCCGTGTGCCAGTGCATATTCCCGTTCCACAATCAGTGCGCGATTCAGATGCTCGCAGCACTGTGCGGCAAGGTAAATTCCTTCTCTGCACAGGATCGGATAAATCCCCTCAAAAGCCACCCTTGCGGCATCCATGCTGGAACCTTTTCCGATGTTTTCCCCTATCATCTCCGACGAGGAGCATCCCACCACGAAAAGGTCTCCGCGGGACAACTTTGCCGTTTCCAACAATTCCGTAATCGCTTTTTCCGCGTCCTTGCGAATTTCTTCAAACATACCATTCACTTCTTTCAAAAATCAGATGCTCTCCGTCGTAAAATTGTCGGAGAGCATCGGTTGTAGTTGTTTACTGAGCAGATTCGGAGTCTGCGTCATTGACAGCAAAATCCTCCGGCATTGCCTCTTCTGCCGCCTGTGCCTCATCAAGAAGCGCACGGATCGAAAGGCTGACTTTCTTCTTCTCGTCATCAATATCGATAATCTTGGCATCTACCATCTGTCCGAGTTCCAAAACGTCTGCGGGTTTGGCAATTCTTGTCTGAGCAATCTGAGAAATATGAATCAGACCGTCCACTCCGTCCATAATCTCGGCAAATGCGCCGAACGGCATCATGTTGACGATCTTGACCGAAACAACATCGCCAACATTGCATGTATTGCGGAAGATAAACCAAGGATTGGTTTCTTCGGTCTTATAGCCGAGAGAAATTCTCTTCTTTTCGGGATCAAAGCTCTTGACAAACACGGTAATCTCGTCACCAATCGAAAGAACATCGGCAGGAGATTTGATATGCTTCCAGGAAAGTTCGGATGCGTGAACCATTCCGTCCACACCACCAAGATCCACAAAGGCACCGTAGCTTGTCATGCTCTTGACCTTGCCGGTATATTTCTTGCCGACTTCGATTTCGGACCAGAATGCAGCCTCTTGTGCACGGCGTTCCTCACGGAGTACCGCACGGATGGAGCCGATAGCCTTCTTGCCGTAACTCTTAATTTCGATAATGCGAAGTCTGACAATCGTTCCGACAAGAGACGAAAGATCACCGTCTTTCGGGACCCCGGTCTGAGATGCAGGAACAAACACGCGAACCGAATCGACCAAAACGATCACGCCACCCTTAACGACCTCTGTAACCTTTCCCTCAAGAATCTCTTCGGTCTTTGCGGCTTCCGCGATCTTGACCCAGTTCTTGTCTGCGTCAACACGCTTCTTGGAAAGTTCGGCTACGCCTTCAACATCGCTGACACGAATGACGAAAGCCTCCACCTCGTCGCCGACCTTAAACATATCGGTCAGCTTTACAGAAGAATCGTCCGTAATCTGTTCGGCTTTGATAATGCCTGTGACCTTCGTGCCGAGATCAAGCTGCAGATCCGCGTCTGTAACCTTGGTCACGATGCCGGTAACGGTGTCTCCTGTATTTAAAGTTTTGAATGATTCGTCGAGCATTTGGGCAAAATTTTCTTCGCTCATGATTCTGAAAACCTCCTCTATTATGTCACTCGGTGTCGACGCACCGGCGACAATTCCCACTTTTTTGTGGTCGTTCGGATTCAAAGAAGCAAGCTCCGCCGCCGACTCTATCACATAGGTGTGTTCACAGTTTTCGCGGCATATTTCAGCCAACTTTGCGGTATTGGAGCTTTCCTTGCCGCCTATGACGATCATTGCATCACACGCTTTGGACAAATTCTTTGCCTCGTCCTGTCTTTTTTCCGTAACATTACATATTGTATCAAAAATAATCGGATTTGTATATAGTTTTTTGATTTTTTTTTGAGTTTTTTTCCACTCTGACAAATTATATGTAGTTTGCACCGCAAACACGGGCGTTTTTTTGTGCAGTTTGTCCAAACCGCCTTGACAAAATGACGATTCCAATTCTTCCGCCGTGGAAAAAACCGCCTTTTCTCCCGAAAAACAGTCCATAATCCCAATCACCTCGGGGTGTGCTTTATCCCCCATCAAGACGAAAAAGGATTCTTCCGGTGAACACTCCGCCGCAATGCGATGAATTTTCATTACATACGGACAGGTACAATCTTCATAAGAAAAATCCGGATAGTGAACCGAAAGCTCCCGCAATGTCCTTTCAACGGAAGGCGAAATTCCGTGAGCACGGATAAACAACACCACCGGATGTGCCGGGGTTGCTTCTGCCGCCAATTTCGGAATCTCCTCCATCTCGACCGAAAACACGCCCTGTCTTTCAAGTCTCGCAAGATACACAGGATTATGAATCAGATGACCGAGTGTAAAAATCCGTCTGCCGTCTCCCTTTGCAATCTCGGTGGCAAGGCGTTCTGTGGCTCGTTTGACGCCAAAGCAAAATCCGGCGTTTTGGGCAACGATTATTTCCGGCACTCCTCGCACTCCTCTCCGAGAGTACAAATCCGATCAAAAATCTCTTGCGTAATGCGGGAATATTCTCCCGGCTTTTCGGAGTCATATCCGAATTCGGAAAACGGAATCGGTTTGCCTATCACCACCACGGTACGACGAAACGCCTTGGAACAATAGCCCTTACGATAAATATGAATCGGCAGAATCGTGGCATCGGCGTGAGAGGCAATCATCGCGGCTCCGTTTTTGACCTTTGTATCACGCGGATTCTCCCCCGGATGCCTTGTTCCCTGCGGGAAAAGTCCGGCACAGTACCCCTGATTGAGAAGGTGGATTGCATGGCGGATCGCTCCGACATCGCTGATTTTTCTGTCAACCGGATAAGCCCCGAAATGACGGATCAGCCATGACAATCCCGGCACACGGAACAGTTCCTTTTTTGCCATAAAACAAATCTGATGTTTCTTCAACGCCGAAGAGATTACGACCGGATCGGAAGCAGCAATATGGTTGGCACAGACAAGAAACCCGCCCTCTTTCGGTTCATTCTCCGCGCCAATCACCTTAACACGAAAAATCAGATGAACAATATGAACAAAAATCGGATACATTACCCGAAAAAACTTATTGCGGAGATCTTTTTTTTTGCCGAGTGTCCGATTGATAATGAGAATTGCGTGTTCAATGCTCTGTTCAAGCGTGTACGATGAAGTATCCAGCAGAATCGAATCAGGAGCGGGAACAGCAGGAGCAATATCGCGGTTTCTGTCCTGTTCATCGCGAGCACGCATATCTGCAAGAACGCCTTCCGGTGTCACGTCCATTCCCTTCTCTTTCAATTCGACATAACGGCGTTCAGCACGACACTCATCCGATGCCGTCAGAAAAATCTTGACATCCGCATTCGGCAGAATAACCGTTCCGATGTCACGCCCGTCCATAACAACACTGTTGGTCTTTGCAATTGAGCGTTGTGCGTCCAGCAAAAATGCCCGCACTTCCGGGATCTTGGAAACCGCAGAAGCATATCCGGCAATTTCGGGAACACGAATCTTATCACCGAGATTTTCACCGTTCAGATAAACGCACTGATTTCCGTTTTCGTATTTGATTTCAATATGAATCTGAGGCAAAAGGGCAATCACCGCAGCAGCATCTGTGGGATCTGCCTCCGCCTTCCGTACAAAATAACCGACCGTGCGGTACAGTGCTCCGGTATCAACATATACAATCCCCATTCTTGAGGCAATTGCCTTGGCTATCGTGCTTTTCCCGGCACCGCTCGGACCGTCTATGGCAATCTGAAACATAAGCCCCCCATTTAAACCGTAATTTTCATTCCGTCATAGGAAGTTATAAATCCCGCGGCGGATGCAATGGGCGCGAAGTCGTCGTAAACAACATCGGTCCCGTTATGCGAAAAATGATTACAAACAAACTTTGTCTTTTCGTCGGCAAGTCCCATCTCCAGCATTTTGCGACGCGCTTCAATATTCTCAGCCAGTCCCATATGTCCGATATATTTCAACGGAAGCATCGCATTGGTGCAATCGAGCGAAACCATGTCGAAATGCGGTTTGTTTGTTTCCCAGAACATCCAGATATCGTCTGTGAAGAAGTGCGTATCGTGAGCAAAAAGAATGGTCTTTTCCCCGTCCGAAATCTGATAAAAGAGAGGACCGCTTCGCGCGTCGTGTTTGGCAGGAAGTGCCGTCACGGTATATCTGTCAACCATGAACGTCTCAAACGGTTCAAGGCATTTCACATCCGTAATCGGTACGAGCTTCGGCACCGACACAACCGGCTCCAGCATTTCCTTCACTTTTTTCGAGCCGTAAAATGTCATATGATAGTCTTCGGGAAGATGGGAAAACCCGGGTGCCATCATACCGACCTCCTTCGGATACAGGTGGTCCTCGTGAGTATGGGTAACAAGGCAATGCCGAATTGTAGAATAATCAATTCCCCACATAAGTGAATGCATATAGGCATCGGCAGGAAAATCTATCAGCAGTGTTCCGTCAATTATCGCCTGAGTACGGGTACGAACCGCGCGACCACCGATTTTTCTGGATTTTACACAACGCTCACAGGAGCAAAACACTGCCGGGATTCCCTCTGCCGCCGCAGTCCCGAGATACTGAAATTCCATCGTTTTTCTCCTTAAATAAACATATTCAAATCATTGACCGATTGCGGCATTCTCACCGGCAAGAGTTGCGGTAGAAAATGCAATTTGCAGATTAAAACCGCCGGTATAAGCATCGACATCGAGAACCTCTCCCACAAAATACAGTCCCTTCACAGCTTTCGCCTCCATCGTTTTCGGGTTCAGTTCCTTCACATCAACGCCGCCTTTGGTGACAATCGCCTCAGCAATCGGGCGAAAACCGAAAAGCGGAATCCGAAAATGTTTCAAAAGATCGCAAAGAATTGTACGTTCTTCCCTTGTGACGGAGTTGACCTTTTTATGAGGCGGAATTCCCGTAAGTCCTATCACAACACCAATCATTTTCTGCGGAAGCAAATCGCCAAGCGAATTTCCGAAATCCCGATTGTTATATTTTATAAAGTCATGTTGTAGGCGAAGGTCAAGAGTTTTGCGATCCAAAGCCGGTTTGAGGTCGATTACCGCCTCATATTTCCCGGGCGTAATATCGGGAATATGTGCCGAAGCCGAAAGAATCATCGGCCCGGTCAATCCGAAATGCGTAAACATCATCTCCCCGAAATCCTCAAACACGGTTTTTCCGCTCCCCTTTTCACAAATGCGAAGGGAAACATTCCGCAAGGAAAGCCCCTGTAAAGCACCGCAAACAGGATCCTTTGAGACAATCGGTACCAACGACGGCAAAAGCGGTGTCACGGAAATTCCGGACTCTTTGGCAAAACGATAACCGTCACCATCCGAGCCGGTCAACGGATAAGACATTCCTCCCGTAGAAACAATAACGGCATCTGCGGCATACACGCCCGACTCCGTTTCCACGCCCTCGGCACTGCCCCCTCTTATATGAACTTTTTTCACCTTTTCAAAAACGAATCTTACCTTTTCCCGACGACAGTCCGACACAAGCGCATCTACAATGTCCTGTGCCTTATCGGAGACAGGAAAAACACGATTGCCGCGTTCGGTTTTAAGCGGTACTCCGGCATTCTCAAAAAACGTTTTGGTATCAGCGGTGGAAAAATGCGTCAGTGCCGCATAAAGAAAGCGGGAATTGGTAGGAACATTTCGCAGAAATTCATTCAGATCACAGTCATTGGTAACATTACATCGCCCCTTTCCGGTAATCCGGAGCTTCCTGCCGGGACGATCGTTCTTTTCATATATGGTAACCTGCGCTCCCGCCTTTGCGGCTGAAACGGCAGCCATCATTCCCGCCGCACCGCCGCCGATTACGGCAATCTTTCTTGTATCATTCATGACTTTTATCGTAGACATCGTACTCGTCCCAAATTTTTTCCAATGTGCGAAGCCGGTCTGTCAACTCATCTCTTTTTTTGCGTGCAACCGCCGCAATAATAGCATTAACGATACTGAGCGGCGCAACAAGCGAATCGACAAAAGATGCCATATCGCTGTTTGCCGTCAGAAGTTGGCTTGCTCCGCCCGCAATCGGCGACTCGGCACTATCCGTCAGTGCCACAATGTTCGTGCCCTTGCTGGCGGCAAACTCCACTGCCTTGATAATCCGCTTGGAATAGCGCGGAAAGCTGATGGCAATCATCACATCCTCCGCCCCAATCCGCATAATCTGCTCAAGCATTTCATTGCCGGATGTTGTTTGAACAAGCGTAAGATTATCAAATACCATTTGCAGATTATAGTGCAAAAATCCCGCAAGTGCCGCAGAGGAACGAACACCAAGGATATATATGCGTTTGGCGGCAATAATGTGATCCACCGCCCGGTTAAATGCCTCTCTGTCGCAGGAGTCCAATGTCTGCCGTATTTTATCGGCATCGGAAAGCAAAACCTGTTCCAAAACATCTTTGTCTCCCATAAGAGCGTCGGTAACCTCTACACGCTGAAAGGAGGTAAGTCTTGTACGAACAAGCTCCTGCAGTGCCCGTTCAAACTCCGGATAGCCTTCAAAACCGATCTCTCCGGCAAAGCGCACCACTGTAGACTCAGATACTCCGGTAATAGATCCAAGTTTTGCCGCCGTCATATACGCTGCTTTTTCATAATGGTCAAGAATATACCGGGCAATGCTTTTATGACCCTTAGAGAGATCCGGATACCGTTTTTCTATTTTTTTCAGCAAATCGGATTTCATTTTTTTCCCTTCCGCATGACAGAAAATTTCAGGAAGTCATTCTTATGTATTATATCAACAACAGACAGGTTTGTCAAGCCGAAAAGAAGAGGAAATCTTATCATCTTTGAAAACAATTCCTCAATAACGGTATTCCCTCTTTTTGCAATTTCAAATCTCGCTGTTAAAGAGAACATTGAAAAATTTGGATTTTTTTCAAAATTCCTATTGCATTTTTGAGAAAATGTGATATAATATTCTTGTTGTCACGTTTTTCATGACAGAATTGGTTAATTGAAAGAAGAAATATCTTTTGATAGCGAAAAGAATATGGAGAGGTATCGAAGTGGTCATAACGGGGCTGACTCGAAATCATGTACGCATTTGAGTAGTTGTGCCACCGAAAACC
>CAKSSY010000069.1 GCA_934489945.1 uncultured Eubacteriales bacterium | reverse complement strand
TCCTTCAACTCGCTGTTGTTCTCCAAACTGTCGGATTACCTCGGTTCCGGAGTACGGTTTGTTGCAAAGAACCTTGCGCCCGGTCTGTTTTTCAAATTCTTCTATAATCTCTGCGGGAAATCCATTTGGATATGTCGGGAGAGGCTCATGAGAAATCAATCCCGCAATTTCCCAATGCCCGATAGTAGTATCCTTGCCCATTGACGCTTCTCTCATCCGCGCACAGGCTGCAGTATGCTTCCCGGTTCCACCTCCGACACCGTCGATATCAAATAACCCTAACTTTGCAAGATTTGGGCAGTTAAATGCGGGCAAACGACGGATTGCGCCGAGCGTATTGCTTCCTTCATCATGCCAGATATCCGCATCCGGTGCCTCTCCGATACCGAAACTGTCCAAAGCGATCAAAAATATCCGATTTTTATTTTTCATTTTTATTCCTCTGCGGTTTCCAACGCCACTTCTATCATTTGAACAAATGCGGTTTCTCTCTCTTCGGCACTCATATTGGAGGATGGATTAACAAAGGAGTCGCTCACGGAACAAATGCAAAGTGCTTTTTTTCCGGCGCGTGCCGCATTGCAATACAGTGCCGCAGCTTCCATTTCCACACCGAGAACTCCGAGCTTTGTCCACTCCATGCCATTCGCGGTATCGTGATAGAAGGTATCCGTTGAGAAAATATTTCCGACTTTATACCGTGCTTTCTTTTTTTCACAGATTTCTGCCGCCTTTCGGAGAAGGTCAAAGTCAGCAATCGGTGCAAAAGTCCCGTGCATCCCGTACTGGGTTGCATAATTGCTGTCTGTGCAAGCTCCCATGGCAAGAATAATGTCACGAACGGCAAGTTCCTTGATAAAAGATCCGCAGGTTCCCACGCGGATAATACTTGAAACATCATAAAAATGAAACAATTCATAAGAATAAATAGCAATGGCAGGCTGTCCCATTCCGGACGCCATCACGGAAACACGTTTTCCACGATAAAATCCCGTGTACCCCTGTACCCCACGAACATTATTGACCAATTTGGCATTTTCCAAAAAATGCTCCGCAATAAAACGCGAACGAAGAGGATCTCCCGGCATCAGAACGGTTTTGGCAAAATCTTCTTTGGCAGCAGCAATGTGCGGTGTCGGTATCATAATTCTTCTTTCCTTTCATTTTTCTCAGACATTTTTACTGCTTTGACTACACGACTTGTGCCAAGACGATTGGCTCCGAGTGTCAGAAATTCTTCGGCATCCTCCAGTCCCGCAATACCACCGGCAGCTTTTACACGAACATTTTTTCCCACATTCTCACACATCAGTCTGATATCTTCACGGGTAGCACCTGCCTTTGAAAACCCTGTAGAGGTTTTGATAAAATCCGCTCCCGCCTCTGTGACAAGACGGCACATTTTGATTTTTTCCTCTTCACTAAGCAGACAGGTTTCGATAATCACCTTAAGTATCTTATCCCCACATGCTTTTTTCAGCGTCTGAATCTCTTTCAGCACAAACGCATCATTTCCCGCTTTCAGTTCCCCGATATTGATAACCATATCGATCTCATCGGCTCCGTCTCGCAATGCCTCCTCGGTCTCAAACCGTTTTACTGCCGTCGTTTGATAGCCGTTTGGAAATCCCACCACAGTACAGATTGCCAATTTATCTTTCACATAATCCTTTGCCTTCTTTACATAGCAAGGAGGAATACAAACACTTGCCGTGTGATATTTCATGCCATCGTCGCAAATTGTACGGATTTCATCCCACGTTGCCGTTTGTGCAAGAAGCGTGTGGTCACAATGTGCCAATATTTCTTCTGTTTTCATAGGTTATTCCGATTTCCTTATTCTATTCAAAAGTGACAGAGCCTGTTATGTTCTGTCTCTTTTATGTAATATGTCGTTGTCAATGAGTATTCTGAATCGTATCCAGATATGCTACAACATCGCCGACCGTATCAAAGGTGGCAAGTTTTTCATCCGGAATGACAATACCGTAATCCTCCTCAATGGTCATTAAAAGTTGCAAAACTGATATAGAATCGGCACCAAGATCATCCTTAATCTTGGAAGTCAACTCAATTTTTGACTCATCGATCCGAAGCTGTTTGGCGAGAAGTTTTCTGACTGTTTCAAACATTTTCTTGTCCTCCGTTTTCCTTGTCAAGCATCTGTTCTATTTTTTCATTTAAAGAATTCATTTCCATCCGATATGCCTGTTCAATACATTTTTTGACCGCAACCGCCTTGCTGCTTCCATGTCCCTTAATTACCACCTTAGCAGTGCCGAGCAGAACACTTCCGCCATAGTTTTGGTAATTCATGAATGCCTTTTCCTTCATAAACATCCGATACAGAAACAAAGCTCCGATCTTGTTGATAAGACTCGAATTGATATCCGCCTTCAACTTTTTCAGCATTTCCAGACAGGCTCCCTCCGTTGACTTAATCAACACATTTCCGGAAAAACCGTCACAAACTACAAGAGCGTACTTCCCTGTCAGCAAATCACGACTTTCCATATTTCCGACAAAATGAATCCCCTCTGTTTTTTCCAGCAATCCATATGTCTTTTGGCGTAACGTATCTCCTTTTTCTGCTTCGGAACCAATATTCAGAAGAGCAACACGCGGATTTGCGATACCGTATACATTTTCCAGGTACAAGCTCCCCATTATGGCAAACTGGCAAAGATGTTCCGGTGTAATATCCACATTGGCACCACTGTCGCAGATACCGACAACGCCGCCATTCATAGTCGGAAGAATCGGACAAAAAGCCGGTCTGTTAACACCGCGAAGTCTTCCAATACGAAGAATCGATGCCGCCACCAAAGCTCCTGTAGATCCTGTACTGACCATTCCGGAAACAGCCTCATCCTCACGGAGGAGTTTCACCGCCTTCATCATAGAACTTTCCCGTTTGAGACGAATGGCATCGGTCGGTTTTTCGTCACAACCGACCACTTCGGGGGCATGAAGAATTTCAACACGGGAAACATCATATTTCTTCCCGTCAAGTTTTGCGCGGAGAATCGTTTCATCTCCGGTGAGAATCAAAGAAAGATTGTCATACATTTCAAGAGCCGCAAGACTTCCCTCAATCTGTGCATCAGGGCTGTGATCTCCGCCAAAGCAGTCTACCGCAATTTTTATCATGATGTTTCCTCGCTTCCGAGCTTTTTGACATACGACCGGCGACGTTTATGTTGAGTCGCATCAAACCGTTTCCACAGGTTCCGGATTGCAAAATTGTTTTCCAAATTCAGATTGGTTTCAGCGTATTCCACGCCCTCCTGTTGAAGCATATGAACAAGTCCGGAAGCCACCGCCGTACTGATCCCGCGGTTCAGATATGCCGGGTCCACTCCGACAAGACCAAGATCAATTACCTTCGGATGCTTGATAGCACGCAAAAGACGGACAAATGCCGCCGGTGTCAAATGTCCGTTTGATTTCTGAATTGCCTTCGCAATCGACGGAAAAGAAACCCCCAAAAGAACAACATTCTCATTCTCATCAAGGATTACCGCCACATTTTTAAGGCTTATCATAAGACGAAAGTTGGAAATCAGCATTTTCTTCATACCGTCTGTAAACGGAACCGTACCGTAAATTCCCTCGTAGGAACGATCCAAAAGGTCAAATATCTTATCTGCATACTTTTTCAGAAAATCGTTTACATTCTTCGCCTCACCAAAATGAAGGTTATAGCGTTTAAGAATAAAATCCGTCATCTGATCAAGAGAACCATCATAATCGACGGGTGCCTTCACCTTACATTCCGTCCAATCCACTTCCTTGACATATCCGCGTTTCTCAATCAATGTTCCGTAATATTCGGCATTATACTGTTCTTCAAAAGTCGAAAGCTGATCAAAGCCCTCCACCAAAAGTCCTTCTCTCTCCAGATCCGAAAAACCAAGAGGTCCGCAAACGGTATCCATCCCTTTGGAAAGTGCCCAAATTTCGACCGCACCGAATAAAGCACCGGCAACTTCCTCATCGTCGACAGAATCAAATCGGGTAAATCTGACCCGCTTCTCTCCGAGTTTCCGATTGCTTGCCTTTTGCAGAATTCCCGAAATCCGACCGACCATGACCCCCTCCCGATAGGCATTAAAGTAAACCGCCTCACAGGTATCGTAATAAACATAATCTTTACGGAATATTTTTTTCTCATCACCATACAACGGTGGAACAAAATACGGATTTCCACGGTAAAGTTTCAGCGGAAAGTTAAGAAACTCTCGCTTTTCCTTTAAAGTCCGGACTTCTCTTACCTCAACTTGTCGATTCATAAAATCCTCCGTTATCTGTGAACAGCGTGGAAACTGACACCAATTCCGTCTGGGCCGCAATGACTTCCCGCCGTCGGATTCACCATGGCTCTTTCAATTACAACCTTGTCACCGAATCTCTCACGGATCATTTTTTCCAGTTCGCCTATGATCTCAGTGGCATCCGAATTGCCGATGATGATACGATGATTCTCCAAATCGTCCCCGATCTCTTCTATATATTTAACCAGCCGTTCCATAGCACGGGTACGTCCCTTTTCCTTGCCGATACTGACCATTTTTCCATCACTATTAATGTGAATAATCGGGCGAACGCCGAGAAGCGACCCCATAGCGGCAGCAATGCCGCTCACTCTGCCACTGTATTTGAAAAAATTCAGATTTTCGGCAAAGAAATACATAGCGAAATGATCGACTTCGCATTTTGCCCACTCCAAAATTTCCTGAATCGTCTTTCCTTCCTTATACATTTCTCCGATCTCGCGAGCAACATTCAGGCTAAGTGTCGTAATTCCTTTTGTATCAATCGTATAAACCGTTCGCTCCGGATATTTTTCCTTCAATTCCCGTATTGCATGATCCATTGCCTCAAACGTCATGGACATGGCACGTGAAAAATGGACATAAAGAATATCATCCCCATTGGCAAGAAACGGTTCAAAGTACGATTTATACTTTTCCTCGCTGATTCCGCTTGTCTTGGGAAGTACGCCACGTCGAAGCATATCATAAAAGGGTTTTGCCTCAAACGTTTCAAAGTCCTCATACGGAAAAACGGTCCTGCCGTCTATACTGTACGGCATACTGATCAAGTGATACCCGTATTCTTTTGCAATTTCCGGAGTGACATCGGTATCGGTATCGGTAAACAGCACTAACATGGTTCTTTTCCTTTCTTTATTCCAGAATAATCAGATAATCGTAAATCGGTTGCCCGCCGTCGATCATAATTACCTCGGTTCGCTTGTAGGTTTCCTTCAGTTTGGAATACAACGCATCGGCAGCATCGGCACTTGACTCTTTTCCGCAGATTAAAAGCACCACATCATACCTGCCGGCGTTCAGCTTCTCGGCAAGTGTCATACAGGCATTCTCGGCACAAATATCATCTACATAAATCGTATCATCCACAAACCCGATATAATCTCCGGCACGGACACAAACACCATCCTTTTCGGTATCGCGACTTGCCTTTGAAATGGTTCCTGTAACTACCCCCTCAATACCAGCATTGATATCCGCAAGAATGGAATCAACATCTCCGGATGAGGTGTCAAGCACAGAAAGTGCCGCATACCCCTCTCCGATGGTTCGATTGGGAATTACGCGTACATCTGCCTTTCCATACAGTGCCGCCGCCTGTTTGGCGGTAAGAATAATATTGGAATTGTTCGGAAAAACAAGAATGGTATCCGCATCTATCTTCTCAAATGCACTGATAAAATCTTCGGCAGAAGGATTCATACTCTGTCCGCCGTCAATTACAACATCGGTTCCGAGCGATGTGAAAATTTCACGGATTCCCTTTCCGGATGCCACCGCTACAATACCGTATGCTTTATGTACTTTTTTGGGAGCAACCGAAAATGAATTCCGAACCGTAGTCCCCTCATGCTGGATCATCATATTCTCAATCTTCAGTGTGAGAAATTCTCCATATCGCTGGCACTGATTCAAAATTTCGCCTGGGTGCATGGTATGAACATGAACTTTTACAATACTGCCTTCACGAAACGCCACAACCGAATCTCCGACGCTATTCAGGTAATCTATCAGTATCTTTTCGTCAAAATTCAAAATATCAACCTTGGAATTCTGCAACCGAAGAAGAAATTCGGTACAATATCCGAATTCCATTACGCTGTTCTCGGTAAAAGCGGAAACGTCAATCGGTTGAGCAGAAGATGAGGATGCAGACATTGTGGATTCGTTTATTACGCCATCCAATGCCATACGCATTCCCTCAACAATATATACAAACCCGGCACCGCCGCTGTCAACAACTCCAGCCTGTTTCAAAACTTCAAGAAGCTCCGGCGTTCTCTCAAGGGACAAGCGAAGTTCTCCGATAAAATCTTCAAAATAATCTTCCAGCGTACTGTCGTCGCGAATTCGGGAATTGGCATAGTTCACCGCATCTCTGTACACCGTCAGAATCGTTCCCTCAACCGGAACGGAGACCGCACTGTAGGATTCCGTCACACCGCATTCAAACGCCTTGGCAACAATCCGCACATCGGCACTTCCGTTTCCGAGAAATCCACGGGCAATTCCGGCAAAAATACGCGACAGAATCACTCCCGAATTGCCGCGAGCTCCGAGAAGCATTCCGCGCGCAATTTTGGATGCCATTTCCTCAAGTGACAGATCTTCGCCGTCGACCACGGCGTGCGTTCCGGAATCAATCGTCATAAACATATTGTCACCCGTATCGCCATCCGGTATCGGGAAAACATTCAGGTCGTTCACAATCGTGCGACTGCGGTTCAGATTTTCCGCGCCGTTTCTGACCATACGGGCAAACAGTGTTCCGCTGAGTGTCGTTGTATTCATTCGCAAAAGCTCCTTGCTTTTTTTGTTGAAATATATTACAATACAGATTCTTTGCTTTTCTTTTCAAACATTCCCCAAATCACCTTAGCAATCCAATCGGTGGTATTCCGGGTCTCTTCCAAAATTTTTTGGGCTTCATCGGAATTGACCAGAGAAGCAACGCGCGCCATAACCTCATCTGTAATGTGTTCCTTTCCGTATGCCTTGAGCACCTGAACCACAAGAGCGGTCTTTGCCGACATAGCGGATAGAATCTTACCAGTTGTATGAAGGAAACGGATGGTAATATTATCATAGGAATAACTGCGATAAGTACCGTCCGTTACATACGTCCACTTATTTGGCTCTTTTTCTTCAAGTCCGAACAAATGAAGGGCAGTATCTCCGCAAGGGACAAGACGCCACGTGTTTTCCCTTGCAAGTGCTCTTGCTACGCGATCAGGATCAGGGGACGCATGGAGTCCGTCAGGTTTCCAATAAATTCCGCGCATGATTCCTTCAATCTCATGAAATTCTTCTACTCTCGCCAGCATCTTGGAAACAGTTTTGGGGTTTGCAACATCAAGAAAATCCGAAATTGCAAGAACCGATCCGCTCGGCAACGCATGTATCCTATATTCCAGTATTTTCTGACAACTATGCCACATCACTCTTTCTCCTTCATATTTGTCAAGAATATTATACACTTTTTTCGACAAAAGTCAATAGAAAATATGTCCTCTTGGTGTCTTATTCACTAAGAAGACATATTTTCGTTATTTACTCAACATCAATCCGTTCATATGAACGGTTTCCAAAGCCCAGTTTTGCCGCTGCTTCTATTGTATGAATACCGTGTCTTGTCTCTATTCGTTCGACAAAATGATTTCTCCCCGGATCATCCGAAGCATAAATCAGATCAACGCAAGCCTGATCGAGTGCCACCGGATCAAGCGAAGCAAGAATACCGATATCCTTCATACAAGGATCCTCGGCAACACTGCAACAATCACAGTCAACCGAGAGGTTGCACATAATGTTGACAAACGCAATTTTCCCCCGGAAGAGCCGAACGACAGAAGCCGCCGCATCTGCCATAGCCTCACAAAAGGTATCCTGCGGCGCAGTGTGTTCCCAAAGAATATTCTGATCCTTGGTATAGCCTGCCGAATGAATATACGCCTTGCCCTCAGAGGATGCACAACCTATGGAAAGCTGTTTGAGTGCACCGCCGAAGCCTCCCATCGGATGTCCCTTGAAATGGGAAAGAACAAGCATGGAATCATAATCGGTAATGTTTTTTCCAAGGAAGTTTTCTTTGATAGCGATACCAGCCGGAATTTCCACGCGAAAATCAGGACCTTCGGAATCCATCAAATCAACAGCAAAATACTTCGACCAGCCGTGACGTTCCATAAGCATACGATGTTTCTCGGTTGTATTGCGTTCTCCGCCATATGCGGCATTACATTCTACGACCGTTCCGCCGATTTTATCAATCACGGGCTTCCAAAATTCCGGATGCAAATAATTCTGATTTCCTTCCTCACCCGAATGAACCTTGACGGCAATTCTGCCCGTCAGTTCTTTTCCGAGCAACCGATACATTTCCAAAACTTTTTCCGGTGTAATCACCTTTGTAAAATATACCTTGGATTTCATTTTTCTCCTTTCAAAACCACAAATGGCAGAACTTGAAATTCAAAACTTTGACACAACTATGCGTCAGGAATGACAACAGATCTGAAGAATTATTCACAATTCTTCTCTGTGGCTATTATACCATGAAGCAAAAATGCTTGCTTGCAAGGGCATTTTTGCGAAGCCGTCAATGCCACAGCCGTGTCCATGGGACCGGATAGGGTGAAAGCCCGTGGAAGAATTGCGAAGCAATTCTTCTCTGTGGCTATTATACCATATTTTTTGTCTTACGTCAACTTTTTTCTTGACACAGACCTCTTTTTTGGTTACAATATAATCAGTTGCAAAAATCATCGCACGGATTTGCAAAATCCTGTATAATTGAAATCGAAAAGGATAGGATAATTTATACTTTTGGAAGAGAGGGAATGTTATGGAAATTACAAAGGACATCCGCTATATCGGCGTAAACGATCATGGTGTTGATATTTTTGAAAGCCAGTATCGCGTGCCAAACGGAATGACTTACAATTCCT
>CAKSSY010000068.1 GCA_934489945.1 uncultured Eubacteriales bacterium | reverse complement strand
GAATCATTTGGCGTAAATGATGTTTTCCTCTCTCTGCCAATGGGTATACAAGAATCCTATTTCCCTCTTTAGGGAACGAACGACTTTTATTATTGCACTATCGTGCGGATGTAAAAAATCCCCTTGCTGGTACCGCTATCTTCATACATAGTAGATATTTTCATCATAATCTTGGTGGATTCTCCCGGTTTTATTTCCTTGACCTTAACCTTTTTCACATAAGTGCCGGGATGAATAAATCCGGTCTTTCCGAGCAATTTATCCGGAAGAAAGGAAGCCCGTCCCGTCTTTTCATCATATACTATCTTAACTGAATACAACTCCGCACGAATAAGGACATCGTTGTCAGCAGAGTTCGTAAGCCAAATCAAGGCGTATCCACCGTCAAGCGTCGGCTCACAACAAATCTTTATCTTGCAGACATCCGGCGTTTCGTAGAAAACATAACCGTTGATTGCCGCTTGATTTTCAGGCTCTCCCGGTATTTCGTTTTTATCCGTTATCTTCGGTTCCATGCGAATGATGAGGACAAATCCGGCAATCAGCAATACCGATACCATCAGCACCGCAAGAACAATTCTCAGGTCTCTTTTCATCTTTGTCTTGCAGAATGAATACATAAGAACCTCCTGCCTTGATCTCACCGAGCTTTTGTGCCGTAACCGACGTTACGGTAGGTGTGCCCGTAACGGTATAGGTTGTCGTTGCATTTTGGCTACCTTTGACCGTTTCGGTCGTACATTTCTCAATTGTTCCCTCGGCATTACCGGCAAACACAATGTCAAGCGGACCGTATGTACTTACAACATTTTCCTTTTCCACGGTGTAGTTTACCGGAAGATCGGAATGATTGACGATCTTGACTGTGCCTTCGCCTGTCCATGTTGCACCGGCACTGTGTTCATACTTATACTCGTTGGGATTCCACTTGTAGCCATCAGAGTTATAACTGAACGTCGGTGTGGTGAATTCAATATCCACAAGGTAAACATGGACAATATCCCCTCCGATTGAGATTTTGACCTCCTGCCCTTGGCTATCGCCGGTGTAGTCTCCCGCCGCTGTCCCTGCCGCAAGTATGGGAAGCACCATACAAAGACAAAGCACCGCACAGAGAGCAACTGTCAGAATTTTCCTCATCGTTTTCTCCTTTCATCAGATTTTTTATTATAGATTGCCATGCGGCAAAGTATAATTGATGTATGGCAGTTTCAGTCCTTGCTGATTATTACGGAAACGGTCGCAATTTTGAAAGAGTCCCCTCCCTCTGCCAACTTTTTTGCTACGTAGTATTCCGCAACAGCGTTCCAGTCGGCACTATCAATGGTAATGGTGTATCTCCTGTCGTAGCTGTACCGTTAGTTCCGCCTGTGCCTGCAATTGCCTTGTCAACGGTTAACTTGTTTGTCGCGCTGTTCTTGTCGGCAGTTACCGAGATGCCATCGTCGTCAACGGCATTGCTGATGTCGGCATATGCGTATACCGGCAGATCGGAACGGTTGGAAACCGTGATATGTTGCTCGGTTTTTGTAAGCGAGGCACCATCGACATCGTACTTCATGTCGTTGACGTTCCATGTGATGTTGCCATCGATCGTAAGATCGGAAAGATTGAATGTAACATCTACTGCGTACTTGTGCGTTACCTCCGTCACCTGGATATTCAAATCCTTTCCGTCCGTCGTGGTAGAGGTAAATTCATCACTACCAACGCCGTTTTTCACCGCCCACTTCCTTTACTGCTCCGGCGGAGAACGCAAGCATGGTTGTGAACATCACAAATGCGAGACCTATTGCTAAGAACTTTTTCCTTCTATGCTCCTTTCAAAAGCAAACTATTTTATATAAACCGACTTCTCGGATTATACCGACGCTATCTGTCAATCGGAAAAATGGTGACAGACACATTCCCGACTACTGTAAAGTATTCCGAATCGCCAAGTTGCGGTACACCGGACATAATAAGATAACATAACGCTCTGCCGGCGACGCCGAGTTTTTCCCTATCACCGACCGTTGCTGCGGATACAGTCTGCACTGTTCCGGTAATCGCCGTTCCGCCGGATGAGTTTTCCCCATAAAAATTGGCTTTGATTCCAACGGTACTGTCACCGATGCTGGAATGGATAAAATCAATTTTGCTGTTCGCGACATAGCAGACCTCAAAATTGGAACGATTGATAATCTCAATCCTGTTGTTGACACCGTTAAAGCCTGTCCAACGAGATTCGCCCTCCAACTCCTCGTAGATCATGTCATCCGGGTTCCACTGCGATCTTGAGTAAGTAAAATACATCGCACCAAACTCGATATCCACAGCGTAAACCGCCTGCTCGTCACCCCGATTCTCTGTCCTCACGTATATATATTCTCCGTGCGTATCGTAAACTCCGTCATTTGCGGGAGAATGGTAGTCCGCCGTCTTGTCGTTGACAGGCTCCGTACTGTCAACGGGATAGAATTTTTCCCACGAAAAACCCGGTTTCCTGCGGAAGAACGCACCGTCAAGAGAATAGTTAATCTGCCCGAACACGGTCTGTGTGTCCGCAGTCTCATAGTTTTTCGCATCAACACCGGACAGAATAATGCCGATCAGCGTAATCTTGTCGGTTCCGTAGCCGAGCGCAACATCGTTGAAAAAGACGTTCTCCGCGCTTGCCGACACATCATCCAAATCCACAATTCCAGTTAGATAGATCGTCCCCGGATTCCGTATGGGACACGGTGCCGTCCACGTCATATTGTCCTCGAAACTGACATAAGCCAACGCGTTCTGAATCCGATTGACTGTCAACGGACGTTTTCCTATGACAAACGCAAGTTCATCCACCGCAGTATAAGTTACGGCATCAATCCGCACTGAAATCTTATATACTCCGGCATTTTTCGGCATATCTGTTCCCGGATTTGTCCATGTGGTACCCTGTGCCTGATAAAAAGTATATACCGCCGAACTCAACTCTTCGGTCGTCGGAACATATTCTACCCCTGTATCCTCCGAATAAAGACGGAGAATATTCGGCTTGACCGGAACCCCGTCGTAGATTTTGTCCAACTCTGCCAGCTCAACTCTATACACCGCTTTTTTTACAATGGTAATTTTATAGACCACCGCACTCGGGGTAAAAACCTGACCATCTACGATCACAGTATCGGATTTTTTCAAACGTATCGTTCTTTCCGTGACACCCGTCATATCCACCGTGCCGACCGCAATCCGAACTGCCCCCATACTTGTCTGCGTCAGAAATAACCCATCCAATGATGTAAAGGTCGTTGTGACATTCTCTTCCACAGCATATCTGGCATAGAAATATGCGGTATTGTCGTCATGCCCAATATACACCTTGTAAGCAAACACATTTTCCATAAAAGTGTTACCTCTCTACCGTCGGCGTGCTGACTGTCACAATATATATGGAGGTCTGTCAACGTTCCCGAAACAGAGTCCAACGATATATTGAACGCGCTCGGATATGCAAGTTCACCCGACAGGGTTCCCTGATCGCGGGCGTCAATTGTGATAGTAGCATAGCCGGATTTCGGAAGCGTCGCCGTACCGTTGTAACCGTACAAGGAAGCCGTAGGCAGACGAAGGGCATAGATGCCGCCGTGCTCGCTCGGATTTGGCAGTGAAATCGCGATAGAGCGAAAAAACGCAGGGGCGGCAACCTCATCAATTTTTTCGGAGTTTTCGTCCACCCAAAGCGTCAAAAGCAGACTCTCCATTTTGTTTTTTAGGGATTCCACCGAATCAAGCTGAACCGTCGTCGCGGTTTCGAGACTTCCGTCCTCGCCTGCCCGCATCAGCCACCGGTGATTCGGTGCCTCCGAACAATAATAGTAAATCTCACCGCCATCTCCGTCCGAAGGCTGGGTTACATATTTTATATACTGATACAGTTTGCCGTCAATTTCTGTATCATATCGCTGTGCCTCAAAAAGATCAAAAATCCGGCTATCAGAGGAGGCAAGCTCGGGAAATCTGCCGAGAAACATATATCCGGAAGAATCAATGTTGATTTTCGGTGCCTCATCATGTTGCATACCATTTTCGGTAATGGAATAATGCCCAAAGCCAGAGGCGATCACTTTCGCGGCGGAAGAGATTGAGATGGAGTTGGACTCCATGTTCGTTTTGTTTCCCGCGTCGATGGTGGCAGCGGCATCCGACTTCGAATAGCCGCTTGTGCCTGCCGGATCAAAGCCATCTGGGTAACCCGCCCTCGCTATTACCGTCCCCCGTTGAGATGAATCTCCATACCGGAGGTTCCGTTCCTTGTATGGGAAGAAAACTCGTCTGTCGTTCCGATTCCGGGGCAAGCAATACCGCCAACTGCATTCACGGTTCCGCCGTTTATGATAATCCCATAAGAATCGGTACACTTTTCAATCCAGTTGGTCAGCAACGAATCACCATCGCCGATTCCCGCCGCCCATCTTCCTCCATAAGCGCATACATTGCCGCCGTTGATTGTAATGGAGGACGTAGTTGCCGCACCGTTGAGTCCGCCGCCAATTCCTGCCGCCTGATGTCCGCCGAAAGCATTAACATTCACCGATACCCGCTCCTCCGTACAATTCATTATGTGTCGTTCCATCGGGAGCACTATAACCGTAGCTTGCGTTTTCGGAGTTGTCGTCCTCAACGTAAAATGCTCCATGAGCGTTGATTGTGCCACCACTCGGAGCGATTGTAAGTGACGAGCCGGAATCGACCTGTATCCCCACAAATCCGCCGCCGTTTTTTGCCTTGCTGTATGTATTATTGCTGTAAACCAGGCAACGGTTCGTTCCCGCGTAAAAATTATTTTCCCCACGGAACGCGACGGTAACACTCGCGTTATTTGTAACAAGAAGCGGGCAGGTTTGTGCGTAATATGTACTGCCGGATCTCCACCCGAGCGATTGTGCAACATTATAAAGTCCCACAACGATTCCGTTTGTGTCAGATGCGTAACGTCTATCCATTGTCACGCTGTCAAATATAATATTTACTTCCGCAGTACCCGAAACCGTAACGGAAAAAACACCGTTTTTGATGAGCACATTTTTGCCATTATAAGATGAGTCAATCAGCACTGCGCCATTTGAGAATGTCTCATCGGGGTCTGCCGCCCAAACCGTCATCGGAAATGCAACCAACCCGGCTACGATTACCAATAAAGCCAACACAAGTGCGAACCATCTGCGTGCCGCATACGTATTCTCCTTTGTCGTCACTCTTTGCCGTCCCCCTTTCTGTCGGCAATTTTCACATGTAAAATTTATTGATTCACTATATGAATCGTTGTCGCCGCTTGTGCGTTAACTATGGACTTTTCGTTAGTTTTCGGATCATAGGCGTCAATCATCATGATCATATCGTAGTCTCCAACCCGCAATGTTTCTCCGTTCGGAAGCGGCGACAGCTTGCAATAACCGAGTTTGTAACCAATCTGAAGTCTTTGTGAACTGTAAATCACAGTGAATGCCTTGTCGGGGTCATAACCATCGACATCCATCTCCGCTTGCGTTCTCACCCCGCAAGCAATCAAATCGTAGCCCGCTTTTTTCAATTCGGCGTCACTGATGCAGAGTCTTATCACCACATCCTGTGTGCTTCGATGGGGATTGACATAGTCCATCTGCCCCACCATGGTGGATGCGCTGATATAAACCTCGTGATTCAACTCAAGGCTGATACGATTCGTTCCGGCAGGAGGAATATTCGTATTTCCACTTGGCTTTTTCACCGGCACCTGATTGGGATCGATGATCTCCGGATTGAATCCGATATTTCCCGTCAGCTTTTTAATAAACATTGCAGTACCAATAGCGAGCAGAACCAGAAGAACCACCGCACATGGAATCAACCAAGGGAGAAGCGGCACAGGATGAGCAATCTTCCCACCCACATAGCAATTGCGTATAATTCCGGAATTTTTTCCGCAAAAACCGCCCGAGCACATACCGGGAGACATGGCAAGCCTCACCTGACAGTTGGTAAATTCGCCGCCACTGATGCAACCTGCCATTCCGCCGACGGTACACCGCCGTTCCCTTTCAGAATATAATCCAGCGCAAGATTTGCCACCTCCGCGTTTTGGATATAACCGAAAAAGCCTCCGTACTCACTGCCCCGACAATCCGTCGTGAAATTGCTGATCGTTTTCCCGTTCCCATCGAATTTTCCGGAAAAAGAATAGCTCTCGGAATCACCTATCGGTCTCAGGTGCGTACCTTTCATATCGATGTTATTTGTGAGAAGATAGTGTGCACTTGCAGCTTTTTTGTCGCCGGAATTGATGGATTCTATCATATGCTTCACATCTTCCGCATTTTCAAGACGAATGAGTTTGTCATTCGCCACGGAAATGGGGTGCATACCCGTAACAATGTCCGGGAAAAAACCACCACGCCTTGTTGTTGTACCTTGCCAAATCTTATCCAAGTCCAACATCCGGAGGATTTCTTCTGTCGGAGTATCATCAGAAATATAAAGTTCGGCGTTTCCGAAAATATATTCTTCCATTTCGTTCTTTCCCGACTTATGTGTTTTTCGACTTGCAACATATCCGGATGCGGTTATCGTTCCACCGTTTCTGACATAAAAGCCTTTCGCCTGCTTTCCCTTGACGCATCGCAAGGAAACCGAATTTGATATTTTCGCATTGTTTTCATAAACGAAACCGGCACCGCCCCCTTGAGAGAAAAAAGAAACATCAGCAACACATCCCTCAACTGTCCCGTTGTTAACCGCAAGAAATGCACCAACTCGTCCGTTTTGCATATAGCGATTCAAGCATATCCCCTCCTTTTGTTTTTATTTTCCCGAAATCTCTGCGTTTCCGCTTTGTATTCCAAGCACAGCACATATAGACTGAAAGACCATATGATAAATGGTTTCTTCTGTTATTTTTTCGCTTCTATAGGAATCTCTCAGCATTTTTGAAGCATATGCCGTCGTGACATTTATATGTGCCGCAAATTGATCCGGTTGGAATCATTACATCTTGACGCCCTCATCAAATTACAAAGTATTCCGAAAGAATCTCTGTATCGCGCCTGCATCTCCGCCGATGTAATAGTTTGATCTGAAAATGATTATTCTGCAAAAGCACCGACTCCAACATGGTACACCTTTATATAGTAAACTACAAAATTCCTAAAAATGGGTTGACAAATTATTATCTCGTGATATAATATGTAAATATCGAAAAAAGGATTTTTTTGTCAATCTCGGAAACACATATATGCCACTGTAAAAAGGTGTACTTTTTTACAGTGATTTTTGTTTATCAGCACCGAATGATGCCCTATATTCCCGCAATCGGCGATAGAAAGTCGACTCGCACATACCGCACAGTTCCGCCGCTTCATATGCCTTAATGCTTCCGCTTTCCCATCGATGTACAATATCCGGGAAGTTATCCGGTGCTTTAATCACCGGTCTGCCAAACTTCATACCATTTGCCTTTGCCGCTGCAATGCCCTCGGCTTGTCGTTTGCAAATGTTCTCACGCTCATTCTGTGCAACAAAGGACAGTACCTGAAGTACAATATCCGCAAGAAAAGTTCCCATCAGGTCTTTGCCTCTCCGTGTATCAAGCAACGGCATATCCATCACAGATATGTCTACCTCTTTTTCACGTGTCAGATATCGCCACTGACTTTGTATATCTTCGTAATTTCGCCCCAAACGGTCGATGCTCAAAATATACAAAACATCACCTTTTTTCAGTTTGCGTAACAGTTTTTGATACATTGGTCGATTGAAGTCCTTGCCGGATTGTTTGTCCTTATAAATCTGTTTTTCTGCAATTCCGAGCTTTCCCATCTTAATCATCTGTCTTTCCTAGTTTTGATCGACTGAGGATACTCGAACATACCCGTATTCACTCAATTTGTTTTCCTCCGTTTTTGTCTAATTTTATCATACGTTTTTGAAAATAGCATACCCATGCCTGCACAACACAAGGCAAAGCAAAAGTTCCCATCGACAAAAAGCGACCGCTTTGCTCCGGAATCCGGAGTAAAGCGGTCGCTTTCATTTTTATTCGGTTGTTACCGATTTGGGGCAGAAGTTTCAGCCATAACCTCGAAAATGTCCTTATGAGAAACTTGCCTTTGGCTTGCTTTTTATTTATTACATCGCGTGATACAGTTTCTTTACCTGATATTTCGGTTCACAGGTCATATTGATTCCCAACTTCTTAAAAGTCTTTGCATCAGTCTGTGCCAAAATGACAGTTGAATGTGCCTCACAGTCATTTAATTTATTCAACTGCTCAAGTGCCGCTGCCGCCATAGGAGACATGACCGCACTCACAGCCAACGCAATCAGCACTTCGTCCGTATGTAACCGCGGATTATGATT
Source organism: uncultured Eubacteriales bacterium (assembly GCA_934489945.1). Taxonomy (GTDB): domain Bacteria; phylum Bacillota; class Clostridia; order Oscillospirales; family CAG-272; genus RGIG8775. The sequence goes on along the minus strand of CAKSSY010000068.1, from coordinate 1,777 downwards.
TCCAAGATGATCTACCTTAAGATGCTGAACCGGCGCAATCACAGACGGCGAAATCAGTTCGATATCGTCATCAATGCCACCAAGTTTCTTTAAGGCATTGAGAAGCACTGCTGCCGACGCGCCAAGGAGAGATGAAGTCTTTCCGGTCACAATGCTGCCATCGGGAAGTTGAATCGCCGCCGCCGGTGCACCGGTCTCTTCCGATTTCTTAACCGCCGCCGCAACCACAGGACGATTCTCGGCAGAAAGTCCGGACTGATTCATAAGGAGCTCCAGTTTTTCAATTGCTGCGCTGTTATCTTCCATATTCTCTCTCTGTTCGCAAAGAGCGGCATAATAACGGCGTATAATCTCCTGACGGGATGCCTCACACACAACATCATCATCAATAATACAGTTTCCTGCCATATTGACTCCCATATCCGTGGGAGATTTATAAGGCGATTTTCCATACACTTTTTTTATCATGGCATCCAAAACCGGGAAAATGTCCACATCACGGTTATAATTGACCGCAATCTTGTCGTATGCTTCCAAATGGAATGGGTCAATCATATTGACATCATTCAGATCAGCGGTTGCTGCTTCATAGGCAACATTTACCGGATGTTTGAGCGGCAGATTCCAAATCGGGAATGTCTCAAACTTCGCATATCCCGCTTTGACTCCCCGCAAGTTTTCATGGTAAAGCTGAGAAAGGCAGGTCGCCATCTTTCCGCTTCCGGGACCAGGAGCAGTCACAATGACCAATCGACGTTCGGTTTCAATATAATCATTTTTACCATATCCATCTTCACTGACAATATGTTCAATATCATAAGGATACCCTTCAATCGAATAATGACGGTAAACCTTGACATCAAGACTACGAAGTTTCTGCTCAAAACTGACAGCGGCACTCTGAGAAGCATAACGGGTAAGAACTACACTGCCGACATACAGACCAGCACTGCGGAATGCGTCGATCAGGCGAAGAACATCCTGATCGTAAGTAATTCCGAGATCCCCTCTTACTTTATTTTTCTCAATATCCGAAGCGTTGATGGCAATTACGATTTCGGCATCGTCCTTCAGTTGCAGAAGCATCTGCAACTTACTGTCCGGCATAAAGCCCGGCAAAACGCGCGATGCGTGGTAATCATCAAACAACTTACCACCGAATTCCAAATACAGCTTGCCGCCAAACTGTCCGATTCGTTCACGGATATGTTTCGATTGCATTTCCAGATATTTTTTGTTATCAAACCCGATTTTTCCCATAATCCTCTCATCCCTTCAAAAGTCACCCTTGACCGGCTACAAAATCAAACTATTAAAATTATAGCACATAAGCCGTCTTTTTTCAACAGTATTTCCGATATTTGCTTCTTTTTTTCAAAAAACGGACCGTCTTTTGCTTCCCTCTCACAAGGATGAATTATGAGAAGCAAAAGCAATTGGGCGGGAAGGACGAACAGTTTCGGCTGTTCGTCCTTTTGCTTTGCGAAAGGCTTTGTGAGTCTGAATAATTTGCTCAGAGCCGTTTAGCTCTCAGACCATGTTACGCCCGGATCGATGAAATCGGTTTCTGATGTGCATCCGGAAATTCCGCTGTTCTTGCGGAGATGGCTTTGTCCCTGTAATTATCAGCTCTTTCCGTTTCACTGTCCGGCATGGAGCCGATGTGCGTGAAGTAAATGTCAATCCGTTGCTCACCCTCGTTTTTCTTTCGTGACGGGCGCTCGTGAATCACGATTTTGCTGATGAATGTCCGCAAAATTTCGGGTGTCAGCTCCCG
>CAKSSY010000067.1 GCA_934489945.1 uncultured Eubacteriales bacterium | reverse complement strand
AGCCATGCGTCACTGGGAGTATAATCTTTCCTCGTTTCTGAATTTTATTTTGGATACGCAACGAGAGGACGGACAATTTTTTGAACTGATAAAGCAATACGATGACAAACATTGGAGTTATGTCAACAAAGATTGCTACATTATGTTTCCGGACGACAATCTTACTCTTGTTCGTCTTGAGTTGGAAGCAGATATAGAGTATCTTGTCGTGGAGGGTGCCGTCTATTTATACAGAACAACCGGCGACAACGAATGGCTGAAAAAAGTACTTCCGCGTCTGGAAAAAGGAATCGACTATATGTGTTCGGACAAAAAACGGTGGGACAGCGAACATGGACTTGTAAAACGTCCCTTCACGATCGACACATGGGATTTTGTAAACGAAACACCGAGCGGAGAATCGCCCTCGGTCAACAGAAAAATTGAAAAAGAAACCAAAATGTCAATTATGCACGGAGACAATTCCGGAATTTATCAAGCAATGAAGCAATTGGCGTGGTTCAACCGCAGACTGGAAAATGAAAAGAAAGCCTCCGAATGGGAAAGGCGTGCCGAAAAGTTGAGGGAAAATATGTTTCGATATTTGTGGAACGGGAATTTTTTCATTCATCAGCTTCACCTCGGACATAACGGCATTGATCAAAAGGAAAAAGAGAGACTTTCACTGTCAAACTCTTACGATATAAACAGAGGTGTCACCAATCTTGAACAAAGCAGAAAAATTATAGAGGAATACCAAAGACGAAGAAAACAAAACGCGACTTTTTCCGAATGGTTTTCCATTGATCCGCCATATGAATGCTTTGCCGGCTATCAGCCAGGACAATATGTCAATGGTGCAATATCCCCTTTTACGGCAGGCGAACTTGCCAAAGCGGCATTCAACAACGGATACGAAGAATACGGTTGGGACATTATAACGAGATTTATGGAAATTGTAAAAAGAGACGGCACGCCTTATTTTCTCTATCATCCGGATTCCACTCCACAACCTGAAGGCGGTCCCTCGGCATGGGGAGCGGCGTCATTTATCAGCGCGATTGACGAGGGACTTGCCGGAATAAACGATGTCGGGGTGAATTATGATGAAATCTTTTTTGCACCGAAATTTCCCGTCACCTATTATACAGAACTTCGATATATAACCGGATATGAGGTCACCGGGGCGATGGTGGATGTCCGTTACATATTGGAAAAACGCGGAATGAGATATGATATTTACTCACCCGCCAAGAAAATTATGTCGCACATCCTGCTTCCAAAAGGCAAAAAGTGTGCAAAATTGCTTGTAGATTCCGTCGAAACAAAATTCAGCTCAAATACAATTGCAACATCCGATTATGTGGACTTTACAATTTGTCCGACAGGCAATAAAATGAGTGTGGAAATTTTGTTCTGCTAAGTAGAAAAAACCGAATCCAATGCTCTGATCTTCACATTGGGTTCGGTTTCTTTTTATTTTTATAAAGAGGTTGAAATTTTGAGAAAATAATGGTATAATAATTTTATTATAAAGTGGTAAAAAGTAAAAATTCACAAATTTGTACCGAAAATGGGAGTACATCAAATGAATCAACCAGATAAAACCATAAAAATCGGTCTGCTTGGATTCGGCGGCATGGGAAAAACACACGCATATGCCATCCAAAACCTTCCGTTTTTTTATAACAATCTTCCCTTTCATGCCGAAATATCCGGTGTTTGTACAACAAGTCTCCAAAAATCGCAAGAAGTCTGCCAAAAGCTCGGCTTCGGAATACCGACAGACTGTGAAGACGATCTTATCTTTTCACCGAATATTGACGTGATCGATATTTGCACACCGAATCGCTGTCATTATGAAACATTGAAAAAAGCAATTTCGGCAGGCAAGCATATCTATTGTGAAAAGCCACTTTGCATTTCGTCCGAACAGGCTTTGGAAATCAAGAACCTTGTCGGGAAAAGTGGGAAAATATATAAAATCGTTTTCAACAATCGCTTTATACCTGCCGTTATGCGCGCTCATGAACTGATTCTGGAGGGGCGAATCGGTAGAATTTTATCATTTGATGCCACCTATCTCCACAGCAGTGCTATTTACACCTCCAAAAATGCCGGATGGAAACAAAATAAAGATATTTGCGGCGGCGGCGTTCTGCTTGATCTCGGATCTCATGTGATAGATCTTATTTATTCTCTTTGCGGTCGCTTTGATTCTGTTTTGGCAGCTACGCAGATTGCGTTTCCGATTCGGGCAGGCAGCGACGGTTCTCCTTGGCATACAAATGCCGAAGAAGCCTTTTATATGCTGACAAAACTCGAAAACGGTGCCATGGGAACCATCCGGGCATCCAAAGTAGCCAGCGGAACCAATGATGATCTAAGCTTTGAAATCTATGGCGAAAAAGGAGCTTTGAGATATTCGCTGATGGATCCGAACTGGCTGTGGTTCTACGACAACACGCTTCCGGAAAAAACGCTCGGTGGTATGCGCGGATTTACACGTATCGAAAGCGTGGGAAGATATCCCGCCCCGGGAGGAAGTTTTCCATCCCCAAAAGCACCTGTCGGCTGGCTGATGGGACATGTGGAAAGTTATTACAACTTTTTAAATTCCGTCGCTTCCGGTATTCCGTCCAAACCCGATTTTTCCGATGCGGCCTATGTACAAACCATTATGGAGTCGGCATACCGCTCGGCAGAATCCGGAACATGGGTAAAAATACCGAATTGAAAAGGAGATTGATATGAAGATCATCGGTCTTACAGGTCCGAGTGGTGCCGGCAAAGGATGTTGCAATGAATTTTTCCGAAAGCACGGAATCCCCTGCCTCGACACAGATCAAATTTATCACAATCTTCTGATACCGCCGTCTCCCTGCACCAATGAACTTGTTGAAAATTTCGGGGAAACGATTCTGAATCCGGACGGAACCGTGAATCGTTCACAACTTGCCTTTATTGTGTTTGGGGAAAAATCCGGAACTGCTGTCAAAAAGCTGAATCAAATTACGCACAAATATGTCTTAAAAGAGACACTTTCTTTGATTGAACAATGCCGAGCGCAAAAAGCTCCTACTGTTGTCATAGATGCTCCTCTGCTTTTTGAAGCAAGTTTTGATCGTTTTTGTGACTTTTGTATTGCCATTCTTGCCAAAAAAGAAATTCGTTTGCACCGTATTACAGAACGAGATCATATTACCGAAGAAAAAGCAATGGCAAGAATCGAAGCACAACCGGAAGATGCTTTTTATTTCAATAGAGCAAAATATACTGTTTACAACAACAACGGACTTCAAACACTCTTTCATGAATTACATTTGATTTTAATATCAGAAAATGTATCAATTGATACATAATGAAGCAAATCAAAAAGTGAGAAAAACGGAGGAAATCATGGAAAATAATCTTTTTTATCAAAAAAAGTCTTTTTTTGAAACGTTCGGCGAAACAGAAAAAGCAGCTGCATATGAATATGCCGTTGGCTATTCGGACTTTCTCAACAAGGCAAAAACCGAGCGCGAAGCTGTAAAGTATGCCGTTGCGGCAGCTATGGAACGTGGCTTTGTTCCCTACTCGTTTGGTATGGAATTGAAGACGGGGGGGAAGTATTTCTTCAACAATCGCGAAAAAAATCTTTTTCTTTTTACCATTGGAAGCGAGTCGCTTGAAAACGGAATCCGCATTTCCGCCGCTCACATTGATTCACCACGGCTTGATCTCAAACAAAACCCACTCTACGAAGACGGCGGCATGGGATTCCTGAAAACCCACTATTACGGCGGTATACGAAAATATCAATGGGTCACCATTCCGCTCGCACTTCACGGCGTTATTGTGATGGCTGACGGCTCCACGCTTGAACTTTCAATCGGCGAAGACGAAAGCGACCCGGTCTTTTACGTAAATGACCTGTTACCGCATCTTGGACACGAAGATGACAAAAAGCCTCTCGGAGAGGCAATTCCTGCGGAAAAACTGAACCTTCTTGTCGGAAGTGAACCGCTCGGAGACGGCAAAAAGCCAATCAAACAACATATCCTGAAACTTCTTCACGATAAATACGGAATTACAGAGGAAGATTTTGTATCGGCGGAATTGTGCGCTGTGCCGGCAGACAAAGCACGTGATATCGGCTTTGACCGTTCTCTCATCGGCTCATACGGTCACGACGACCGCGTGTGTGCCTATCCGTCACTTACTGCCATTCTGAATTCGTCCGACAGCACACACTCCCTTATGTGTATTCTTGCAGATAAAGAAGAAATCGGCAGCGAAGGAAACACCGGAATGCAAGCCGACCTGCTTGTTGATCTGATAAACGAAATTTCCATCTTTTTTGGAAAGAATCCGAATGTGGTTCGTTACCATTCTAAATGTCTTTCTGCAGATGTCTCGGCTTCTTTTGATCCGAATTTCCCAGAGGTGTTTGAAAAAAATAACGTCCCAATGCTTTCCTGCGGTGCGGTTTTAACAAAGTACACAGGCGCAAGAGGAAAAAGCGGCACCAATGACGCCAACGCTGAATATATCGGCTGGCTTCGCCGTATTTTGGCAACAGATCATGTTTTGTGGCAGTCCGGCGAGCTGGGAAAAACAGACTGCGGCGGCGGCGGAACGGTTGCAAAATATATTTCCAAACACAATATCGAAACAATTGATCTCGGCGTTCCCGTCATTTCCATGCACGCACCGTATGAGGTTGTGGCAAAAGTGGATGTTTATGAAACCTATCGAGCCATTTGCAGTTTCTTCAACCACTAATCTTTATAAAAGGTGATTTCTATGCTGGACAAATTAAAAGCAGCGGAAGAAAAATATGTCGGCATGGAAAATCAACTTGCCGACCCGGGGATTCTTTCGGACAAAGAAAAATATGCTTCCCTCATGAAGGAATATAAGTATCTGTCACCGATCATCGAAAAATATCGTGAATATAAAAAAATTGAAGCCGAAGCATCAGATCTCAAAACCATGTTAGACGGCACCTTGGAACCGGAATTACGTAATATGGCAAATGAGGAATGGAAAGAAGCTCAGAAAAAAAACGCCGATCTTTTGGAAGAATTGAAAATTTTGTTGCTTCCCCGCGATCCGAATGATGATAAAAACATTATTGTGGAAATTCGTGCCGGTGCCGGGGGCGAAGAAGCTGCGCTATTCGCTTCGGTTCTCTTTCGGATGTACTCCATGTACGCCGACAACGTTGATTTCAAGGTTTCGTTATTGAATGCGAATGAAACCGAACTTGGAGGATTTAAAGAAATTTCCTTCCTTGTTGAAGGCGACGGAGCATATTCCCGCTTCAAATTTGAAAGCGGTGTTCATCGTGTCCAACGAGTTCCCGAAACCGAATCCCAGGGACGGATTCAGACTTCAACGGCAACGGTCGCCGTTCTTCCGGAAGTGGAAGATGTGGAAGTGGAAATCAATCCGCAGGACATTATTTTTGAGTCTTGCAAGTCCAGCGGTTGCGGCGGTCAGCATATCAACAAAACCGAATCTGCCGTCCGCTTGACCCATAAACCATCCGGAATTGTCGTGGAATGTCAGGAGGAGCGCAGCCAATTCAAGAACAAAGACAAAGCCTTGAAAATGCTACGTGCAAAACTCTACAATATTAAACAGACTGAACAAACACAAAAAATTGCCTCCGAACGTCGCATTCAGGTCGGAACCGGCGACCGAAGTGAACGCATACGAACTTATAATTATCCACAGGGTCGTGTAACCGATCACCGTATCGGATTGACCCTATATTCTCTTGACAGTTTTTTAAACGGCGATATAGGCGATATGATCGATGCTCTGATCCGTGCAGATACCGCTGAAAAACTCAAAAACAATTGAAACAGGTGTTATGATTTGACTACAAAAATTGTAATTGCACAAAACGGAGTTCTTTCGAAAGAGGATCTGAAAGAAGCGGGACATATTATTCGGGAAGGCGGACTTGTCGTTTTCCCAACCGAGACGGTCTACGGACTTGGAGGCGACGCAACAAACGCCGAATCCTCTGCCAAAATTTATGCCGCAAAAGGCAGACCGTCTGACAACCCGTTGATTATACATGTAAATTCGCCTTCCGAAACTTCCCGGTATGCCGTTACCAACGAAATTTACGACAATTTGGCAAAAGTATTTATGCCGGGACCTCTCACTGTAATTTTGCCGAAACGGCCGATCATCCCCTTATGTACCACGGGAGGACTGGATTCTGTCGCAGTCCGCTGTCCCTCAAATCCAATTGCACGTTCCCTGATACGCGAAGCGGGAGTGCCTATCGCCGCGCCTTCTGCCAACTTATCCGGCAAGCCCTCTCCAACATGTGCCCGTCATGTAATTGACGATCTGTACGGAAAAGTGGATATGATTATTGACGGCGGCGACTGCGACATTGGGTTGGAATCCACCATTATCAAGTTGGACGGCAAGGTGGCAACGCTTCTTCGCCCCGGTGCCGTTACCGCCGATGCTTTGCGTTGTGTTTGTGACAGTGTTACAATTGCGCCTGCCGTACTGGAACAGATCGGTGCCGATGAACATCCCCTTTCTCCCGGCATGAAATACAAACATTATGCACCAAGCGTTCCCTTTATTCTGCTGAATGGCAAAGAAGAAAATATCGTTTCTTTTCTGAAAAAAGAACAGAAAGGTAAAAATTGCGCCATTTTATGTTATGACGAAGAAATTCCAACATTTCAAAACGGAAAAACGATTGCAATCGGAAAAGCTGACAGCTTGGAAACGCAGGCAAGGCGATTGTTTACCGCTTTGCGTGACGCAGACAAGTTAGGCGTCGATGTCATATACGGTCACCTGCCCCCAAAAGACGGAATCGGTCTGGCTCTCTACAACCGCATGATTCGTGCCGCTGCTCATACAATCATGAATGTCTGATTATATAATACGGAGGTAACCCATGCCCAAAAAAAGCAAACACACGGAATCTTCGGAAATCGTCTATGCTCCCGCAGAAGTCCAGTTGATTACCGATACCATCGAAAAAAATTATATGCCATATGTCATGAGCGTCATCATCTCCAGAGCGATTCCGGAAATCGACGGACTGAAGCCGGCACATCGCAAACTCCTTTATACCATGTACAAAATGGGGCTTTTGACAGGCGGACGAACCAAAAGTGCAAATGTAGTCGGACAAACTATGAAGCTCAATCCTCACGGCGATATGTCCATTTATGAAACTCTTGTGCGTCTGACACGGGGAAATGAATCCCTGCTCCACCCGTTGATTGATTCCAAAGGAAGTTTCGGAAAGCAATATTCCTCTGATATGCGCTTTGCGGCATCCCGATATACCGAAGTAAAATTGGATGCTTTTTGTGCTGAACTCTTCCGTGGTATTGATAAAAACGCCGTAGATTTTGTTCCGAACTACGACAACACCATGGACGAACCGGTTTTACTTCCCTCTGCCTTCCCGAACATTTTGGTTATGCCAAACAGCGGTATTGCTGTCGGTATGGCATCTTCAATCTGTTCCTTTAATCTCGGAGAAATCTGTGACGGCACGATTGCTCTCCTGAAAAATCCGAAAATCGGTGTGGAAAAACTGCTGGATATCATCAAAGCTCCCGACTTTCCCGGCGGCGGCACAATTATTTACAATCGAGATCAAATGCGTACGATCTATGAAACCGGTCAAGGGACGGTCAGAATTCGTGCAAGATATAATTATGATCGTGCTGCGAATTGTATTGACATTATTCAGATTCCTTATTCCACTTCGATCGAATTGATTATGAAACGAATCACAGACCTCGTGAAGGACGGAAAGCTGAAAGAGGTCACTGACTTCCGCGACGAAATTGATCTTTCCGGTTTCAAATTAACGATTGATCTTCGCAAAGGAACCGATCCTGACAAATTGATGGCAAAACTCTTCAAACTGACTCCGCTGGAAGACAGTTTTAAATGTAATTTCAACATCCTGATTCATTCTGTCCCACGTCAAATGGGAATTGTTGAAATTCTGAATGAGTGGATTCATTTCCGTATGACTTGTCTGCGGCGTGAATTAGAGTTCGACCTGAACAAAAAAAACGAAAAACTCCACCTGCTCCTCGGTCTTGCCAAAATTCTTCTGGATATTGACAAAGCCATTAAAATCATTCGGAATACAGAGCACGATGCCGATGTTATCACCAACTTAATAAATGGCTTTGGCATAGATCAGGTTCAGGCTGAATTTATCGCCGAAATCAGATTGCGCTATTTGAACAAGGAATATATCCTCAACCGCATCAATGAAATCAACGGATTACAGGAGGAAATTGCTCAAATCGAAGAAATCCTCGGTGATGATTTAAAACTCAAAGCTCTGATTTCCAAGCAGTTGACCGAAATCAAAAAGAAATATGCAAAGCCGAGAAAATCCTATCTGATATATGATAACGAAGTGGAAGAATATGTCGAGGAAGAAACCGACGATGACTACAACGTCAAAGTTTATCTCAGCCGTGAGGGTTATTTCAAAAAAATCACAGCACTTTCGCTTCGCGGAAACGATGAACACAAACTGAAAGACGGGGACGAGATTGCCTTTGCCTATGATACCACTAACAATTCCGAACTTATTTTCTTCACTGACAAATGCAAAGTATTCCGCACTAAGGTTTCGGATTTTGAAAACACCAAAGCATCGGCAATGGGAGATTTTATTCCTGCCAAACTTGGCATGGATGCCGGCGAAAAGCCGATCTTTATGCGGATTTATTCCGAACCAACCGAAAATGAAAATATGATCTTTCTGTTTGAGAACGGAAAAGGTGTACGCGTTCCGCTTTCGGTCTATGAAACAAAGGCAGTCCGTAAAAAACTCGTTGGCGCATATTCCGATTCCTCGCCTATCGTTGCCGCCATTTACGAAAAGGAACCGCTTGATATTCTGCTGACAAGCTCCGACAACAGAGCCATCATCCTCAAATCCTCCTTGATTCCGATAAAAACAACCCGTACCTCTTCCGGCGTTACACTAATGACTTTGAAAAAAGACTGTCGGATCGTAAGTGCTTCAACCGATTTTTCCGAAAAGTCCGATGAATACAAAGGGTGCCGAAAAATGAAAATTCCGGCAATCGGCTCCATACTTTCAGCAAAAAATTCATAAATACGTGAAAGGATACGTTATGGCAACAGAATCCAAGAACAAATTGAGTAAATCTGAAAAGAAACGTCTGTTCATTACCAGATTGATCTGTGGAATTCTCGCACTTCTGATGATGGGCGGTGTTGCATACTACACTTTGATTTTCCTGCTCCCGTAAGAAGTACGATAAATCAAAAACAACTACGATCACATCAAAAGTGTCGGAATCCGGATCGGCATTTTTTGAGGGGCTGTTAAAAACATCAAGTTTTTAACAGCCCCCTGCGTTAATCTATTTAGTGTTTACTTCCTGTTACGGTCTCGCTCCAGTTTCTGTCTGTGATTTGTGTTCTTTGACTGTTTTTGCAGATACGATCTGCATAATTGTTTAACCGCCACATTCAGACTCACAACACTGCCAACTACCAAACCCGAAACAATGATTTCCATAACATTCAACATCCGAAAAGACCGAACAACCCCTTCTTTTTATATTCCTCTGCTTGAATGGAAAGCACCTTATATCCCGTTGCTTCAATCGCCTCCCTCAGTTTAACTTCACTGATTTCGTCTTTTGAAATCAGGACCGTTTCCCCTTCCCGGTGAGAAGATTTCACGCTTTTTACCTTGAACTGGTTTCTGATACAGTCATTTACATGACTTTCACACATTGAACACGACATACCATCGATTTTTACCGTTGTTTTAATCATTGAAGTGTTCCTCCTTTAAACAAAAGAGGAAGGAGATGCGCTTTGCATCTCCTTCCCCAAAATCACTTCTTGTGGCAGGAGCTACACATCGAACAATGCGAACAGTTTCCGCCGCAGATTGATTTGCCCCGCTTCTTATCTTTTCTCATTTTGACAATTATCAGCGCAACGACAACAACAAGAATCATTGAAACCAATATGGTTCCCCAATTTGCCAAAAACCACGTAAGCATTGTTTCAGCCCCTCTCTTTTCAGAATTTTTCGGTCAGTTTTGTTGCTTCCTTGTACTTCTTAAAGAACAACATATAAATTATGAAGCCGAGTGCCGCAATCGCGAAAATCAAACCGACAACATTAAGATGTCCTGTGAAAGCACCGCCGAACTGATTGATCATAAGAGCAATAATATAGGCAAATGCACAC
>CAKSSY010000066.1 GCA_934489945.1 uncultured Eubacteriales bacterium | reverse complement strand
AAAGGTCAATCCCTCGCTGGATGATATTACACCCGAACTCTCTCAGGAATTCCTTGCTTTTGTTTATAATAACTACTTTAAGATCGTTTCTTCCGCCATCCGGAAGTATGACCCCAATCATATGTACATCGGTACCCGTTCCCATACTCCGACCAAGGACAAGGAAGGCTATCTGCGCGCGCTCGGTCAGTATGCGGATCTGATGACGGTCAATATGTATGGTCGTCAGAACTATACCGAGATCAATCGTGTGATTGAGGCTATGCATAAGTATACGGGACTTCCTTTCATCGTAACCGAATTCGGCGTTCGTGCGAAGGAATCTGTAGATATGAACGGACATACTCTCGGCAACTATACCGACACCGCCTGCTGGCTCGTGCAGACTCAGCAACAACGTGCAAACTCCTATGAGAGCTATGTTCTCAATCTTCTGGAGTCCAACAACTGCGTGGGTTGGGTACTTTACCGCTTCCGTGACAACGACCAGAGCGTTTATGCCGACGGAGAGGGAAATCAGTATCTTCTTTCCTCGTCGCCCAAGGCAACGGAGTTGATGTATACAAACATTCAGACCGGTGAGGTAGTCAGCGGAAGCCAAGTGGCTATGACCAAAATCTATTTTGGCGAAACCGACAGCTCCAATCTCAGCCATAACAAGGGCATTTATGATAACCACATGGAGCCGTATACGGAAATGATGACTTCCATGAAGCGTATCAGTGATAATCTGTTGGATCTGATTCGTTTCTTCGGCGAGTAATCGCAACCGGAAAACAGAAAATCTTTACGATTTCGGGTTGCCGCGCGAAAGCGCGGCAACCCTTTTCGGAAAACTCAACCGCCGTGCGGAATAGGAGGCGAATTCGGTGAACTTGACCTTTCGATAGTGATTCGCCGTCTTGATTTTGAATATAGATGTTAAAATGGATGTTAAATATGCAAAATTCCCTTGACAAAATGCAGCGGACATGCTACAATATCGTTATATTTCTGTGAGGGAGTAGCAAGCGGCTCTGCCGTAACAAGCCAACATACTGACCGTTACGGTCTGGTTAGTTTTAATTTGCGAGACTCATGTACGATGAAGGCGATACATGGGGATTTGCATTTGCGGTGCTTCATGTATGGTCAAATCCATATGTGGAGCATTTTGTTTTGGGAGGACAATTTATGGAGTGGAGTTTTGCTTTTGCAATCAACAGTGTTTTGCTTGGGCTCGGACTTGCGATGGATGCTTTTTCGGTTTCTATGGCGAACGGTCTTGGGGAACCGAAAATGCAAATCGGAAAAATGTGTGCGATTGCGGGCGTATTTGCCGCATTTCAGGCACTTATGCCGATGACGGGGTGGGTTTGCGTTCATACGGTGGTACAGTATTTTTCGGCTTTTGAAAAGTTGATTCCTTGGATTGCTCTCCTTTTACTTGGCTACATCGGCGGGAAAATGCTGATTGAGGAAATTCGCAACAGAAATTCAACCGAGTCAGAGGAAAAAATCGGCATCGGTCTGAGTGCACTTCTTGTGCAAGGGGTTGCTACCTCCATCGACGCGCTTTCCGTCGGATTCACAATTTCCGAATACGGTTGGCTTATGGCACTGATTTGCTCGCTTATTATTGCTACGGTAACTTTTCTTGTTTGTTTCTCCGGCATCGCGATCGGGAAGAAGTTCGGGGTTGCATTGGCGGGAAAGGCATCCATTCTCGGAGGTGTGATTCTGATTGCCATCGGAATTGAAATTTTTCTGAGTGGAGTATTAAAATAAGGAGAGAAAAATGTTTGTTTCGATTTTGTTGTTTGTTGTCGGTCTGGTTCTCTTGATTAAGGGCGGCGACTGGTTTGTGGATGGTGCGACGGGAATTGCTCACCGTTTTCACATTCCCGAAATCCTGATTGGAGCTACAGTCGTTTCAATCGGAACCACACTCCCGGAGGTTATGGTTTCGGCAACTTCGGCTGTCATCGGACATGGTGAAATTGCCTACGGCAACGCAGTCGGTTCCGTTATCTGCAATACAGCACTGATTGCGGCACTCACGGTGGCGATTCGTCCCACTCCTGTTGATCGCAAGAGTTTCCGTACACCGGTATTCTTCTTTTTCGGTGCTGCGGTTTTCTATATGGCGGTAGCGTACATTACGGGACAATTCAGCCGTTTGGTCGGTTGTATCCTGTTGGCGGGATTTGTTGCCTATATGGCAGTGACGATTCTTCAGACCAAAAAGAATCCTGCTGTTGTCGCAGATACCGGTGAGGATTCGGAAAGTTGCGGAAATTCCACGCCGAAAAATATTGTTCTTCTGATTATCGGAGCGGCTTTAATTGCGGTCGGAGCACGACTTTTAGTGGACAACGGAACTAAAATTGCTCAGGAACTCGGCGTTCCGGAGTCGGTCATTGCTCTGACTTTTGTGGCACTCGGAACTTCACTTCCCGAATTGGTTACGGCGATTACTTCGCTTGTCAAAGGACACGGTTCTTTGTCGCTTGGCAACATCATTGGCGCGAACCTTTTCAATTTAGTGTTGGTCAGCGGTGTTTCGACAGTGCTCTCTCCGTTCACAATTCCGGCAGAACGCACGATTGCCGGGGTCAACGCCTCTCTTTTGGTGGACATGCCCGTTATGATCGGTGTGATGGCGATTCTGACGGTTCCCACGCTGATTCGCGGAAAATTGTCTCGTTGGCAGGGGATTGTTTTGCTTGTCATCTATGCCGCATTTTGCGTTTCTCAATTTGCAGTCTGAATGAAGGATGAAAACGGAGATTTTTACCCGATTGCTTGAGCGACAGCATTTTAACTCCTTTACGGGTGCGGATTTTCGTATGGATCGTGAGGTTGCCTCCGATTTCCCGCTGGTTCTCCGAGGACAGTGCGGATATGGGCAAAATTCATATATTCTCTTTTGATTTTCGTTGAATTCTTTTTTACAAAAAATCACCTCTGCGTTTTTTGGCTGCAGAGGTGATTTTTTTGTGTATTTCAATTTTCTTGTTGTTTCGCGGCGGCGGCAATATCTCCTACTCCGTTAAGAATCAGACGCGGGCGATAGGGGAATTTCCGACACTCTTCCGGCGAGGTGACACCGGAAAGCACCAGAACAGTGTCAAGACCCGATTCGATTCCCGCTACAATGTCGGTATCCATGCGGTCGCCGATCATGGCGGTATCTTCCGAATGGACTCCGAGAAGTTTCAGACCCGTCCGCATCATCAGCGGGTTCGGTTTGCCTACGTAATACGCCTGTTTCCCGGTTGCAAGCTCAATGGGAGCAAGCAGAGCACGGCAGGCAGGGATAATGCCGGTTTCGGATGGTCCTGTAAGGTCGTAGTTGGTGCCGATCAGCTTTGCCCCGTTGTTGACGTGGCGGATTGCGGCAGTAATCATTTCCAGATTGTAACTGTTGGTCTCTCCGATCACAACATAGTCGGGGTTGACATCATTGATTGTGATTCCGACATCATAAAGTGCATTTTGCAGTCCATGTGCTCCTACAACATAGGCACTGCAACCGGGTGCCTGATTTTTCAAAAACTGTGCCGTAGCAAGGGCACTGGTGTAGAAGTGTGACTCGTCTACATCAAGTCCCATTCGTTCCAGTTTTTGGTGAAGCTCACGCGGTGTATAATGACTGGAATTGGTTAAAAACAGGTAGCTTTTCCCACTTGTTTTCAGCCAGTTTACAAATTCTTTCACGCCAGGCAACAGGCGGTTGCCATGATACAGCACGCCGTCCATGTCGCATAAAAATCCTTTTTTTTGCAGTAATGTCTCCAATGTTCTTTTCTTCTTTCGTATAAATTGCAGTATTATTATACCTTATTTTTGGTTTCTTTGTACTGTTTTTTACAAAAATTAACCGAATTTTAACATTTACAGGTCAAAGCGCATGATGCTATAATAGGAATGAAATCATATTCCTGCTTTTTATGATATGACAGGCTTGTAAATTTGGCAAGAGTTGCTCTGTCAAATTTTTGTAAAACACCCGATTATCGGTGGAATATGATAAACTTTTATTGGGGAAAGGAATCCGGAATGCCTTGTTGCGGAATCGGCGGGCACGGCGGAAAGTGGGAAACTGTATGAAAACAACCGGCAGAATCGTATCTTTTGTACTTGCATTATTGCTTTTAATATCCGGTTTGATTGCCTGTGGCAACACTTCGGATGAAACGAAAAAACCTCAGACTTCGGATGAATCGACAAAGCCGTCGGACACTGACGATCGTTCGGCAATTGAAGACAACGTTCCCAAAACGCTTTCCTATGCGTCGGATCCGAATAACACTATAACCTTTTTTGTTCGCAATGACTCTCCGAAATATGAGTTTGAAATTGCGTGTGAAGAATTGAAAAACGACACGCTTTTTGATGCGATTCATTATCGGAATATTGATGTGGAATCCCGTCTCGGAGTAAAGATTAAAACGATTGGTCAGTCGGGAACCTGGCAAGCACGAACGGCGTGGAATGAAACGCTCAGTTCTGCGGTTCTGACAAACAGCAGAGACTATGATGCCACGGCGTTTTACATTCGTGCAAGTTCCGGTCTTGCCAAAGACAACATCTTCTACAACTTAATGAATCTGACAGAAAACAACGACGGATATCTGAATTTTGAAAAGCCATGGTGGAATCAGTCCATGATGCAGGATTTGATGATTGATAATGCGTTGTTCTTTATGGGCGGCGATCTTGCCGTAACCGAGACACAGCTTTTGTACTCCATTTTCTTCAACAAGGATTTATTTAATGAGAAATTTCCCACTGAAACTGTGACAGCTCTGTATGACAGTGTTCGCAACGGTTCGTGGACGATTGACAAGATGATTGAGTATGTAGGTGCGGTTTGGGATGACAAAAATTCTTCCGGAAAAATCGACGATGGCGATGTAGTGGGACTCGTCTCCAAGACATCAGTTAACGATGCTCGCGCCGATTCGTGGGTTTATGCAATGGGGTTGAATCCTGTTTCCGTCGGTCTGGATGGATCGGTGGAGTTGACAATGTACAATTCGCAAACTGTTCCCGCATGGGAGAAGGTTTCCAAGTTGGTGAGCGGAACGCCCGGATCTTTTTTGGATGTTAAATACACCAAGGATTACGCTACAGGTCTTGCCAACGGCAACCAACTTTTCGCTCATGAGGTGATTCAGACCGGTGAGGAACTGAGAGCCTCTACCATTCAATACGGTGTTCTTCCGCTTCCGAAGTTTGATGAGGCGCAGGAATCTTATCGTACCACTCCGGCTACTACAGCGTCGGCAATTGCTCTTTGTTCCAATCTTTCGGAGAGCCGTGCCGCTATGTGCAGTGCTGTTCTGGAGCTTCTTGCGGCGGAATCTTACAAACAGGTAACGCCGACCTATTATTCCAAGGTCCTTCAAGGTCAGTATTCCAAGGATGAAGCCGATGCAGAGATGTTTGATTACATTTTGGATTCTTCGGTACTGTGCTTTGGATATGCTTACGCTTTCAACATTTTGGGCGGTAGTATGACAAATCTGTTCCGGTTCTGCGGAAGCAACAAAGACATTCAGAGCGAAATTGACGGCAACAGAGAACGATATCAGGCAGCAACTCAGGAATTGGTTGACGCACTTTTGGATGTTGCCGCCGGAAACTGAACAAGAACAAAGGAAAACGTAAACAGTAGAACACCGCCCGATTCTTTTTCAAGAATCGGGCGGTGTCGGTTTATAAAGTGGGTGTTAAAAAACTCGTTTTGAGTTTTTTAACACCCACTTTTTATGAGATGCAATCAAATTTTGGTTTGGGATGATGCAATTTTCAGTTATCTTCCAAATAAATTACAACTTTACGATTGTTTTCCGAGCCGATCGAGTTTGTGGAAACGCCTTTGATGTTCTGAACCTCCGAGTGAATGATCCGTCTTTCATAAGGATTCATTGGCTCCAGCATGACGCTCTTTTTATATTTGATGACTTTATCCGCCATTCTTCTGGCAAGCGAACGGAGAGTTTCCTCGCGCTTTGCGCGATAATTCTCAATGTCAATGGTGATTTTGGTAAATTCGCGCTTTTGACCATCTTCCTTACGGTTTGCGGCGAGGTTAGCGAGGTACTGCAACGAATCCAATGTTTCACCGTGGTGTCCGATCAGAACACCGACATTCTTTCCTTCAATGTTAATCAGCTTATCGCCGTCTGCCTTGTCTGTAACTCTGAGTTCTGCTTCAATCTGCATATCGTCAAGCAACTTTCTGAGAAATTCCGTGGCAATTTCCACCCCGTCTTTGCCATATGTGGCATGAATTACGGCAGGGGTCGAACCGAGACCCAGAAAGCCCTTCTTTTCTTTTTCTACAACGGTATATTCAATTGCCGCTTCGTTCGGCGCACCGAGTTTTACGACTGCTTCCGCAACGGCAAGTTCGACTGTTTTGGCTGTGATAGTTACTTCTTTTTTCATGATCCTTCTCCGTTTATCTTCAATCGTTTTTTGTGGGTTTGTCGGAATCATCTTTGAGTGGTGACTGCTCAATCGGGGTTTCCGCACTTTCCTTACTTTCTTTCGGCTCGGAAGGTGTGGTGGGTTTACTCGGAGCAGCGGGGAGGTCGTCATCATCGTCTATATGATGGAGAGAGCGGGGTTTTGTGCCATCGCTTCTGCCGGAGTAGGTTCTTGACGGGGAACTGTTTTTCTTTCCCTTAAGTTCTTTCTCTGCCGCTTTGATGTCTTCTTCCGTAAACTGGGGCAAAGGCATTACACGACTGAGGATAAACTGCTTTAATGTGGAAAGAATGCTCTTGAAAATCCAGTAAACGCTGATGGTTGCCGGGATAATGAAAGAGAAATACACGCTCATCAAGGGCATGGTGATGTCCATAATGTTATTGGAACATCCCATCTGTTTATCATCCGCCGCCATAGACGGTTGATAGGTGAATTTGCGTGTCAACTTGGTACTGGCAAAGTACACGCCGAAAGTGACAATCGGGATAATCCACAGCCAGTTGAACGTACCGATGCTCGGGGTTTGCCCGAAGTTAAGGGAGCCGATTGAGAAGGACGGAATCTTATCCTGAATTCCTTCCAACCAACTGTAACATTCAGCACCGTTTTGGAAGAACAGAAATTCTCCGAGTTTACTGAAGTCGGCATCCTTGATGGCGGAAAGGATTTCGATGGTTCCGCGTGTGGAAGCAGCCAATTGACCACCCAGTCCTCCTGCCGCTTTTGCTGTTGTATAGAATGCTGTCAGAGCTGCTGAGAACTCGCCCGAGAAGCCAAGCGTATAGCGGACGGGATCCACAACGATATTATACAGAATCAGAATAATGGGAAGTTGTATGAGAAGGGGAAGGCATCCGCTCATCGGATTATAATTTTCCCGGGTATACAGCTCCTGAATTTCCTGTTGCATTTTCTGCTGAGTTGCCTGATCGTTCCGTCCTGCAAATTTACGGCGGATTGCCATTTCCTTGGGGCGGAGTTTTGCCTGACGGATGGAGTTCTTCTGCTGTTTGATTCCGAGAGGCAAAAGCAGGAGCTCAATGATGATCGCGAAGATGCAGATACCCACGAGATAGTTTCCGAATCCGACGGTATTGGTAATTGCACTGAGCGCAATTCCGATCCAATATTCGATGGTCCCAAGGACTCCTCTGTTTCCGTCACGTGGAATATTTACCTTGAGTGCATCGATAATGCTGAGCATATCTGCGGTGTTGAGCGTGCTGTAGTTGACGCTTGCCAACGCCTTACTGTCCTTGTCGTTTGCTTTCAGCACGGCAATTGCCGCTTCCGGCGAAGGATCCAGCGCGGGACGTTCTGCCTCTAAGTCAAAATTTTCCTCGGTCATGTTGTAACCGCGGTAAGCCGCGACGAACTGGATATATGCGGTTTTGTTACTGCCGAGGAAATCTGCCACGGTTTTAAGATTTTCTCTTGTAAGGCTGTTTGTGTCGGCGTTGTATTCAATTGACGTAAGATCGACGACTGTTGTGGCGGTCTTTCCGCCGCTGCAACCGGTCAGGACCGATCCGAGAACCGCCAGAAGAAGCAGTGCAATGGCAAGCCGGACTGTGCCTTTTTTCATCATTTCAATTTTCTTCATTTGTTCCTTCTATCCACACTTCGTGTGGATTCCATTCGTTCAGAATATGGGGGTACACCGTCGAAAAGCCGCACGGTGTTACGGCATCATGCCTCGGGAGGCTGATTCTTCGGTTTTTTCGGCTTTTTTTCGGGAACAGGGTCATAACCGCCGCGGCAAAAGGGATTGCAACGGAGAATACGCCAAACCGTCAGTCCGAATCCGACGAAAAAACCACGTTTTTCAAACGCCTCGATGGCATACTGGGAGCACGTCGGTGTAAACCGACAGGTTGGGGTACGTTTCAAAGGGGAAAGCACCCGTTGGTAAAAGCGGATAAGGAGTATACAAAGGTGTTTCATTTTTCCGATTCCGTAGGCAGGATCATCCCGAGTTTCCCAAAACCATAGTGCAATTCCCGTCGGATATCATCGCTCTTTTTTCCGGCAATGCCGGGATGGGCACTGATGACGATTAGATAGCCGGTCTTCAGGCGCACCGTTTTTTGCAAGTCGGAAAGTCCTGCACGAATGATTCGCTTGGCTCGGTTTCGTTCGACGGCTCCTCCGATTTTTTTGGTAGCCGAGAGTCCTACGCGATTGGTATAAATCTTCATGGGGTGAGCAAGCATTCGCTTTTTGGCGGCATAGTCCTTTAAGACAAACACCGACACACAACGCCCAGAGAAACGCGTACCGCGTGCAAACGTCTTATTGTACAGATGGTGTTCCTTGATTGCTGCATTTTTCATGGTAAAACAACCGTTCCGTGATTCTCAATTTTCCGAATTTGTAGAAAAAAACCGCTGTGAACCGAATCCGAGAGGAATCCTCTGCGTGATTTCCGGAACATCGGCGGTTTTATAGATTGAGCGCGGTATCGCTCAATAGGTCAGTCTCTTTCTGCCTTTCGCGCGTCTTCTTTTAAGAACGTTTCTGCCGTCTGCAGTCTTCATTCTTTTTCTGAAGCCATGCTCCTTTTTTCTCTGAAGCTTTTTGGGTTGATAAGTTCTGAGCATTTTCTGCACCTCCTTTAAAATGTATCGGAAGCGTGTTGCTTTGCAGCCTTTTTACGCTTTTACACAATGACAATCTATTATACACGGAAAAGTTCCCATTTGTCAAGGGTTTTTCCGAATATTTTACGTTTTTCAAAAAATATTTTCGCAAACGGGGGTTACCGATCCTCTTCCAAGAATCGGCACGCGGCGATGGCTGCCGAGGCACCATCAGCGATGGCTGTGGCAATCTGACGAATGGTTTTGCTTCGGCAGTCTCCGGCGACAAAAACGCCCGGTGTCCGAGTCCGACAGGTTTCATCGGCATCAAAATAACCATTCAGATCAAGCGCGGAGAGGTTTTGAAATGGTTTATTACACGGCTCAAGACCAATGGCGATAAACATTCCGTCAAGCGGTAGGTTCCGTTCCTCTCCCTTGGCATTCCGCAGGGAAACGGCAGACAGCGTTTCTTTTCCGACCAGCTTTGTGACGACCGTTTCCATTATAAATTCGACATTTTTCTTTTCTTTCAGAACTGCTGTCAGTCTTGCCTCGCCGGTGATTTCGGCAAGGTTCTGCACGACATAGACCTTTTTACATCCCTCCGACAGCAGAATTGCTTCCTGAAGGGCAGAGTTTCCGCCGCCGATTACAGCGACAGTCTGATCCTTATAGAAAGCTCCGTCGCAAACCGCACAGAAAGAAATGCCATTACCGACAAATTCGGATTCCCTTTCAAGTCCGAGTGTGCGATGGCGGGCACCGAGTGCGAGAATTACGCACTTGGCATCATACTTGCCGTTCTCGCCGGTCACGGTGAAATAACCGTCTGTCGATGTGACGGCGGTGACGGTGTCCATATCAATTTCAACACCCTGGGTGAGTGCCTGTTCTACCAGTTTGTCGGCAAGCTCATTTCCGCTGATACTGAGAACACCGGGATAGTTTTCGATTTTCGGGGAGTAGGTGATCTGTCCGCCGAAAGTGGATTTTTCAAGTACAAGGACGCTTTTTTCTGCGCGTCTGGCATATAATGCCGCCGTGAGGCCTGCAGGTCCCGCGCCGACTACGATCATATCATACATAGGGAGGTTACCTTTCGGAATCAGAATAGAAAGAGACAGCGAAGGGATTTTGCTCATTTCTCTTTCGGAAGAGGGCGGAAGCGGAGTTGAACCCTCGGGATTTTCAATGTTTTTTGAAATTGTGTTTTGTCGGCATTTGCTCCAAAGAAGGCAGAATG
>CAKSSY010000065.1 GCA_934489945.1 uncultured Eubacteriales bacterium | reverse complement strand
ACACCTTATCAAAATTGAGGATATTCTCAATGGTGGCACCGCGGAACTTATAAATGCTCTGGTCATCGTCACCGACGACCATGATATTCCGGTAATGCCCTGCAAGAAGAGACGTCAGGACAAACTGTGCATAGTTTGTGTCCTGGTACTCATCCACACAGACATATCGGAATCGTTTCTGATAATATCCGCGAACATCGGCATCGTTTTTCAGAAGCTCCACGGTCTTCATGATAATATCATCAAAATCCAATGCGTTAGAGTTCCGCATTTCCTCCTGATATCGCCCGTAAATCGCAGCAATCTTACGAATCCGGAAATCCGCCGTCGCATCGTTTTCCAATTCCTCGGGCGTCATCAGTTTATCCTTGGCGGCACTGATTACATTCATCACACTTTTCAACGGAAACGATTTTTCGTCGATGTTGATCGCCTTCATGGCGGCTGCTACCGCCTTTTTGGTATCCTCGGTGTCATAAATCGAAAACGTGGGAGAAAGTCCGACTTTGTCCGCATTGGCACGCAAAATCCGCATACAAATGGAGTGAAAGGTCCCTGCCCAGATTGAACGGGCGATTTCCTCGTCACCGATTTCGACGCAAAGGCGGTTCTTGATCTCATTTGCCGCTTTATTGGTAAACGTAATCGCAAGCACACGCCACGGCTCACAGGCATTCTCGGAAAACTCAGGCAGGATTTCCCGTATTTCCTGCACGGAACGCGAGACGGAATTTTCCAGTTCCATCATATGCGTTTCATCCACCCCATCCGGGACTCTGTCGCTCAGATAGGCGTTCCCGTATTTCATGAGAAACCCGATACGACGCACCAACACCGTCGTCTTGCCACTTCCGGCACCGGCAAGTATTAAAAGCGGACCGTTTACGGTATAAACCGCCTCTCGCTGCCGTTCGTTCAGATTTTCGTATGCTTTATCAAATAAGGCTCTCTTTGCTCTTAAATATCTTTCCTGAATCGTCATATATGCCTTCCTATTCTATAATACCGCCACCGACAACCGTGTCTCCGTCATACAAAACAACCGACTGTCCACAGGAAATCGCCCGTTGCGGGGTGTCAAAATCCACTCGAAAATGACTTTCGTCGATTTGAATTACGGTTGCCGGTTGCTCCGATTGTTGATAGCGTATCTTTGCCGTCACGCGAGTCGGTGTCTCAAGTCTGTCACAGGCAATCAGATTGATCTGCCTTGCTGTAAGTGTCTTTGAAAACAAATCCTCGTTTTCGCCCAATGTTACCGTATTGGCAACGACATCCTTGGCACAGACAAACATCGGTTTCCCCAGTGCAATGCCGAGTCCCTTCCGCTGTCCGACAGTATAACGGATGATCCCGCCATGTTTTCCGAGAACACGCCCCTCCCTGTCGATAAAATCCCCCCCGGGGAAATTTTTTCCCGTATACCGTTCAATAAACGACGCATAGTCACCGTCAGGAATAAAACAAATATCCTGACTGTCTTGTTTATGGGCGTTAACAAAACCGTTTTTCTCCGCAATGGCACGAATCTCCGGTTTGGTATACCCCCCGAGCGGAAACAGAACACGCGAAAGTTGTTCCTGCGTCAATGAATACAGGACATATGTCTGATCCTTGGCTCTGTCCGCCGCACGCTTCAGCAAATAGCGATTGCCGGATTTCTCTACCCTCGCATAATGTCCGGTCGCCACATAATCCGCCCCCAGGCGGTCGGCTTCCATCAACATTCGTTTGAACTTGATATGACGGTTACATTCCACACAGGGATTCGGCGTACCTCCGCGAAGATAGGTTTCGATAAAATTTCCGATCACATCACGACGGAAATTTTCTTCAAAATCCACAACCTCATGTTTCACGCCGACAAGAGCGGCAACGCTCGCTGCGTCTGCCGCATTCTTTTGAGCAGAATTTTCTTCTCCCGTCCAAAGACACAATGTCACTCCCGTGACCTCATAGCCCGCCTCTTTCAGAAGGAGTGTCGAAACTGCACTGTCCACGCCGCCGCTCATCCCCACAATTACTTTCTTTGTCATCACTCCGCATCCCCCCATCGGTATTGCGTTAATTCACCATCGGTTCTGAGGTCGGCAAATTCTCTCCGACGCAAAACTTCATATACAGCAATGGCAACCGAATTGGAAAGATTGAGACTGCGGAGTCCTTCCCTCATGGGTATTCTGACGCAATTTTCGGGATTTTCAAACAAAAGGTCTTCCGGAAGTCCCGCTGATTCCTTGCCAAACATAAGATAAACCTCATCGCCGTATTCTGCCTCTGTATAGGTGCGCGGTGCCTTGGTTGAATAAAAATACACACAAGCTCCCGGATGTTTTGCAAAAAAATCCGAAAGACTGTCATAGTAAGTAATATCGAGCTTGTCCCAATAGTCAAGCCCGGCACGTTTGAGTTTTGCGTCATCCACCCTGAATCCGAGAGGTCGTATCAGGTGCAACGCCGCCCCGGTTGCCGCACAGGTACGTGCAATATTTCCCGTATTCTGCGGAATTTCCGGCTCATGAAGAACGATATTGATTTTCGCCATATTTCTTTCCTTTATCCTATTCTTTCGCCATTATTATAATATTTTTTTGCCTTTCTTGCAAGAAGATTTGGTTCAAATCAATAAAATTTACAAATCCTTATTTTTTATACGACGGAAATGTTGTATAATACAATATATATGTCTATATGTCAATAACTGTTTTGGAGGAAAGAATGGGACTTGCAGCAAAAATCTTCGGGACCTTCAGCGAAAGACAACTGAAAAAAATAAAAGGAATCGTTGATTCCATTGAAGCTCTGGCGGACAAATACAAAGCCATGTCGAACAGTGAGATTCGGGCGGTAACCGATACTCTCAAAGCCAGACTTGCCGCCGGCGAAACGACCGACGACATTCTGCCGGATGCCTTTGCCGCAGTCCGGGAAGCAGATGATCGTATTCTCGGAAAGCGTCCGTTCCGCGTTCAGCTGATCGGTGGTATCATTCTGCACAAGGGTTGTATTGCCGAAATGAAGACAGGCGAAGGTAAAACTCTCGTCGCTACCATGCCTGCCTATCTCAATGCATTGACCGGTAAGGGCGTTCATATCGTTACGGTTAATGAGTATCTGGCACGTCGCGACAGTGAGGAAATGGGGCGGGTCTATGAATTTATGGGTCTGAAAACCGGTCTTATCGTCCGCGATCAGACCACGGAGCAAAAACAGACCGCCTACAACGCCGACATTACTTATGGCACCAACAATGAATTCGGTTTCGACTATCTGCGTGACAACATGGCAATCTATCGCGAGCGGATGACACAGCGCGGTCACGCTTTTGCCATTGTGGACGAAGTCGACTCCATCTTGATTGATGAAGCAAGAACCCCCCTGATTATTTCGGGAGCGGGAGAGAAACCTTCCGAACTTTACGAACGCGCCGATTCCTTTGTCCGAACACTGAAAAAAAAGGTTATCAAAGAGCAGGACACCAAAGAAGAACTGGATGATGTCGATGCCGATTATATCGTAGACGAGAAAGCAAAGAACGCCATTCTTACCCCGAGCGGCGTAAAAAAAGCGGAAAGCTATTTCAATGTGGAAAACTACACTTCTCCGGAAAACGCCGAACTTGCCCATCATATTAACGAGGCGATCCGTGCACACGGCATTATGCACCGTGACATTGACTATGTCGTCAACGAAAACGGTGTCATCATCGTCGATGCCTTCACCGGTCGTCTGATGCCCGGCAGACGCTTTTCCAACGGTTTGCATCAGGCTCTGGAGGCAAAAGAACACGTCCAGATTGAAAAAGAAAACAAAACACTCGCCACCATTACCTTCCAGAACTATTTCAGAATGTATGAAAAGCTCTCCGGTATGACCGGAACCGCTCTTACGGAGGAGTTGGAATTTCGCGAAATCTACGGGCTTGACGTTATCGAAATTCCAACCAACAAACCGATGATCCGCAAGGATTATCCCGATGCGGTATATAAAAACATCAAGGGAAAATACGATGCGATTGTCCGGCAAATCATCGCCTGCCATGAAAAAGGGCAGCCGGTTCTGGTCGGTACGATTTCAATTGAAAAATCCGAAGAGCTTTCGGCACGTCTCAAACGCAACGGAATTCCCCACACGGTTCTGAACGCCAAGTACCATGAAAAAGAAGCCGAAATCGTTGCACAGGCGGGAAAATTCGGTGCTGTCACCATCTCCACGAACATGGCCGGCCGCGGCACCGACATTATGCTCGGCGGAAATCCCGAGTATATGGCAAAAAATGAAATGCGAAAACTTGGCTTTGAGGAAGATCTGATTGCCTCGGCAACCGGCACTGCCGAAATTGACGACGAAGCAATTCAAAATGCACGCAAAACCTTTGCCGAAGTTTACGCAAAATTCAAAAAGGAAGTAGAACCCGAAGCACAAAAAGTGCGCGACGCCGGCGGTCTGTTTATTCTCGGTACAGAGCGTCATGAAAGCCGTCGGATCGACAATCAGTTGCGTGGTCGTTCAGGACGTCAGGGTGACCCGGGCGAATCCAGATTCTATCTGTCTTTGGAAGACGATCTGATGCGTCTGTTCGGCAGTGATCGGCTGATGGGACTTGTAAACCGCCTCGGACTTGACGACGACACACCGATCGATGCCCGTATTCTTTCCAACTCAATTGAAGCCGCCCAAAAGCGAATTGAAGATACGAACTTCAAACGTCGCAAAAATGTATTGACCTATGACGACGTTATGAATCAACAGCGCAGTGTCATTTACAAGCAACGCGGCGAGGTTCTGAACGGCGAAAATATCACCGAAAAAATTCAGAATATGATTATTACCACCGTTTCCATGGCAGTCGATCATTATACCTCTGCCGAGGAAAAAAGAGACTGGGAACTGGATGCCCTGCGGGAACGTTTTCTCGGCTACCTCTGCACCGAGGAAGATTTCCGTTATACTCCGGAAGAATCGGAAAAACTCGATCGTACCGAATTGCGTGATATGCTCTGCGACCGTGCAATCGCGCTTTATCACAGCAAAGAAGAATTGTTCGGAGCGGAAAACTTCCGCGAAATCGAACGGGCAATTCTGTTGCAAACAGTTGACCGCTTCTGGATGGATCATATCGACATGATGGACGACCTGAAGGACAGCATCAATCTTCAGGCATATGCACAGAGAAACCCTGTCAACGAATACCGTCTTCAGGGAGCGGATATGTTTGATGCCATGATCGAGGATATTCGCGAAACCACGGTTCGCACCGTTCTTTCCGTCACGCCAAAGGCTCCCGAAATCCACCGCGTGGAGGTGGCAAAACCCGTAAGTGCCGGTTTTGACGGCGAAGCACAAAAGCGCACCGTTGTCAAACGAATGGCGGAAAAAATCGATCGCAACGGTCTGTGTCCGTGCGGCAGCGGCAAAAAGTACAAAAAGTGCTGCGGTCTGCGTGAAAACGGGAAGTCGTAAGCTATGGGATTCGGTCTGTTATTTATCGGTTATTTTATAGCATTTCTCATGTCCTTCCATCGGTTCGGCTGGATTTTCCGCATTGTGGGGTTCTATATCATCTTTCTGGCTCTCGGAAAACTCTCCGAATACAAGCGAAGCATGAAAAAATGTCTTATGCCGTTACTTTTAATGACACTCTGCGAAGTATACACCGGCATTTTCTCCTTGGGAAATCTGATTGACCCGGACATTTCATCCCCCGTCGTAATCACATCGCTCGTCGGTGCTGCCTTTGAAGCGATGCGTCTCATTTTTCACATCTTTCTGTTTCTTGCTATCCGTCAGTTATCCTCCGATGTCGGAGATCGTTCCATTGAAGCACTGGCGCAAAGCAGTATTTTCATTGCCGTTCTCTACACAGTCTGCAATACCGTTATCACGATTCTCAAGAGCGGCTTTGAAATCACCAATCGCTATCTCATCATTTTCATTTCGCTTTTCAGTATCCTTTTTCCCATCCTGGTTCTTTATGTACTGTTCCGTTGCTACGCGGGCATCTGTGCCCCAGAGGACGCCGACATGAAACCCAAACCATCCCGCTTTGCTTTTATTAACAAAAGTCGTGAGTTGTCCGAAAAAAAAGATCGGGAAATGCAGGATCTGATCAAGAAAGTGGAGACAAAAAAACAAAACAAGAAAAAGAAATGAGGTGTCGGGAATGAAAAAAGAAAGAAAAAAACTGGGACTTTGGCTTCTCCCCATCGGTGCCGTTTTCCTGTTTAATCCCACAATCGGCGTGATTGACATTCTGCCCGACTGTATCGGTTACTGTCTCTTCTGGTTCGGTTTGAGGGACATTGCCGACCTGAATTACCACATGGAAGAGTCTCTTATTCATTTCAAACGCATGATTGCTGTCAGTGCCGTCCAATTTTTATCTGTGTTCTGGTTGTTCGGGTTCTGCTCCCCGCGTGAGCGTCCGGATGCTTTGCTGGCTTTTTCCTTTACCTTCTCGGTTTTGGAAATCATCTTTTTATGCAAGGCATACAGTGCCATGTTTGAGGGCTTTCTCTATCTCGGCTCGCGCACCGATGCCACAGCGGTTTTCGCCGCTCCGAGAAAAAAAGCCAAATCCTCATACACCGACAGCATGGCAAAAACCACTCTGTTTTTTGTTGTGATGAAAGCGATTCTTGCCGTACTTCCCGAATTTTCCGCACTCGTCAACGACAGTTATGACAGTTCCTCCAGATTGCAATTCCTCTACAATCACATTTCCCTCCTTCGCACCTTTGCCGTTATTGCCATGCTTCCGGTAAGTATCGTGTGGCTTGTGAAGTTTCTTCGCTATATCTCGTTGGTTCTGAAGGACAAACCTTTCATCGATGCTTTGACCGATCAATATCGCGCGGAAATTTTGCCCAAAAAAGAAATTTTTCTGCAACGTGCCATCCACTTCGGCACCGTAATCCTCAGCATCGGCATTTGCTTTTCACTCGACATCTACATTGACTATATCAGCTTTTTTCCGGACTTCCTTTGCCCGCTGATTCTCCTGATCGGCTTTTTCGCACTGAAACCATACATCGGAAAGGAACGGCTTTTTATCCCGTTTGCTTTGGCAAATGTTGTTACATCTGCGACGGTTTTCATTTATTCAATCCGCTTCTACGACAATTACACAATGTCGCTCACAACGCTTTCGGACGCTGCCTACAATGCTTATATTATTTTCTGTATCCTGAAAATCGTCGATTCGCTTTCCTTCCTCTTCATGATGCTGTTTCTGATTCCGGCACTTCGGAATATTGTGGAAAATTACACAGGATTTGCCCCGTCCGACAGTCCCAACTTCCACAGCGAAGACAAAATTCGCTTTGTCCACGAAACTCTGAACAAACGACTGCGGAGTCTTTTGGTGCTGGTTGTTCTCTGTGCAACCACAAGCATCCTTTACATCCTGCTTGTCCGTTCGGTTAATTTTATGTGGATCATTGAATTTCTCGCATATCTTATCTTGGCGATCCGGTTTATCGGTACACTCCGCGCAATTTCCACGGAAGTGGAATACAAGTATTTATTGTCATAACAAAATCCCCGAAACCCTATGGGTTTCGGGGATTTTCACTGGAGCTGGTGAAAAGACTCGAACTTTCGACCTGCTGATTACGAATCAGCTGCACTACCGACTGTGCTACACCAGCAAGCAACAGCTTTTATAGTATAGTCTCTTTTCGCGGATTTGTCAAGAGAATTTTCAAAAAAAGTCACCCGGCAGACAAAAAAATTCTTATCGGGATTGTTTTTTCGGACGGGCTATGCTATAATAGTATTGTTCAACGCGTCGCCGCGAAAGCATTTCCCTTTGAGAAAGGCGGAAGATTCATGAATCTTTGCGATATTCAAACCATCAAACAAATCATGTCCATTTACGGTCTCAAATTCCGTAAGGAATTCGGACAGAACTTTCTGACCAATCCCTCTGTCGTGGAAGCCATCGCCGATAACTGTTGTGACGGTCATTCCGACACGATTCTTGAAATCGGTCCCGGAATCGGAACCATGACGGCATATCTCGCCACCCGTTACAAAAATGTCATCGCTCTTGAAATTGACAAAAGTCTGATTCCTGTTCTCTCCTACACGCTGGAGGACTATTCCAACGTCCGCATCCTCAACGAGGATGTAATGAAAGCAGACCTTGCGTCCATCCTTACGCCTTTTCTCGAGCGCGGCGTATCGGTCTGTGCCAATCTTCCCTACTACATCACCACGCCGATCCTGATGAAACTACTGGAATCCGGAATCCCCTTCGATTATATCACAGTCATGGTACAGTCCGAAGTGGCAGACAGACTCTGTGCCAAAGCGGGAAGCCGCGACTGCGGTGCGATCACAACCGTTCTCTCCTTTTACGGAACGGCGGAAAAACTGTTTACGGTCAGTGCCGGAAACTTTGTTCCGCCGCCCAAGGTCAATTCTTCGGTTGTACGAATCAAGCTCTACAAAGAATGTCCCTACAAACCCCTGAACCGTGAAATCTTTTTCCGAACCGTAAAGGCGGCATTTGAACAGCGTCGAAAAACCCTTTCCAATGCTCTTTGTGCAGGGTTCCCGGAGCTTGACAAAGAGACGCTGACAAACATGATTCTGGAATCCGGACTTCGTGCCGACATCCGGGGCGAAAAACTGGATACCGCCACTTTTGTTGCCCTTTCGGACAAGATTGCCGCGACAATCGGTTACGACTCGCTCTGAAGTGCCGCTCCGATCACGGTTGCATACTGCGCTCTTTCGGGAATCATAAAGTTAACATCAAAGTTTCGGCTCATACTGAGAAGACGTTCCCGTATCGGTCTTACAACCGTAAGATTTCCCGTAAGAACAATATCCCGCAAACCGTAATTGCGTGCCGCAAAAACCGAAATCATACCGATCGTCTCGGAAACCATATTGGTAATTCCCAGTGCAATATCGTGCTTGTTGGCAATATCACTCAGATTTCCGAAATTGGACGCGGTCAGGTTTTCATCCACGCCATTATATTTATGTTGCTTGGAAATATCCTTAATCCGCAAATCGACATTATCCAGATTACCGCCCTCACACAACCCTTCAATATGCGCGATATTGTCCACTCCGAGCATTTTGTGCGTAAGTCCGATCAGTGTGCCACCGCCGACCCCCGTACCACCAAGATACTGGGTTCTGACTTCTCCCGCACTTCGCTTGGCATGTACGATTGCCGTACCGGTTCCCATGCTCACAACCATCGCCTCATCCAGCCCGGACAAATAAAGCCCGCCATATCCGATGCAGGCAAATTCCGTAACACGTTTACACCGCACAGAATAAATCGGTTTATCGATGAAGGAGGAGCCGGCTCCCGTCATCATTACACAGTCGATCTGATCCAAAGAAAGCTGATTTTCCAGTGTAAACTTTCCGAACGCCCCGTATGCCGAAGTCACAGGGTCGGTAGCCCGTACAAAAAGCGGTTCCACAAGTTCGCTCTGCTGTCCGACAGCACGGCGGAATCCCACGATCTTGGTCGTCGTTCCCCCGACATCTATTCCGATTACTGTTTTCATATTTCATTCCATCCGTACAAAATTGATATCTCATTATACCATTCCCTTACATGAATTGCAAGGGGATATGACAAAAAGGACAAATTATGAACTTTAAAAACCCGGACACATTCGTACTTCTTGGCAAAACACTCTATGTTTTCGACATGGACGGCACCATTTATCTCGGAAACAAGGTTTTCGATTTTGCCGTCCGCTTTCTCAGCCGTCTCAGAAAATGCGGCAAGCGTATTCTGTTTTTTACCAACAATGCCTCACACACAACTGCATTCTATCTCGAAAAACTCTCCCGACTCGGCTTTGATCCCAAGGCGGGCGAAATTATGACATCGGGCGACGTAACCGCTGAATTTCTTCTTCGGCATCGCATCGGCAAAAAGGTTTATGTTGTCGGAACGGATGAACTGGTCGCCGATTTCCGCGCACGCGGAATTCCGCTCGCCACGGCAGAAGATGCGTTTTGCGACATTGTTGTGACAAGTTTTGACACCTCTCTCACCTATGATAAGCTAAATGCCGCGTGCCGCTTTATTCGTTGCGGGGCGGAATACCTTTCCACCCATCCGGATTTCAACTGTCCGACTGAGAACGGATTTATTCCCGACAGCGGTGCCATTGCCGCACTTGTCACGGCATCCACAGGTGTAAAACCCACCTATTTCGGCAAACCCCACCGGGAGACAATTGACATGATCGAAGAAACGACGGGAGTCCGAAAAAACGCAATCTGCGTGTTTGGCGACCGACTTTATACCGACATTGCTCTCGGAAAGAAATATGGTGTCTGTTCGGTACTTGTCATGACGGGAGAGACCACACCGCAAGATGTAGACAACGCCGACATCGCCGACAAACCGGATTACGTTTTTCCCTCTCTTGCCGAGGTTGACGACCTGTTTGCAAAGGAGGAAACAAATCATGGCATTTGATGCGGGAATGCTTGCCTGTAC
>CAKSSY010000064.1 GCA_934489945.1 uncultured Eubacteriales bacterium | reverse complement strand
GAAAGCGGAGGGAACCCTTTTCGGGAAAAGGGCTTCCCTCCGCTCCGTTTCCGCGCCCACGCGGAAACGTTCACACCGCCTTCCCAAAAGCTCTTGAACAAAAGGAAAAGACGCGCCGCCGTGACATAAAACGAAATGGCGAGACCGCAATAAAAGTTTTTGCGCCGCTTTTTTCAAAAAGCGGCACGTTTTCTCATTTCTCGTTCCTGTTTTAGCAGATTCCGGTAGAGAGCTTCGGTACGGCGAGCCATTCCCGCGGCAGTGTAGTTCTCCCGAAAGCGTTGCGCGGCTCCCGCGGAGAGAGAGGCATACAACGAGGGACTGTCGGCAAGTTTGAGGACGGCATCGGCAATGGCTTCGGGATTCCGCATCGGAACAACGATTCCGCATCCTTTTGCCATATCGGCGTTCCCGCCGCAATCTGTTACGACAAGCGGCTTTCCGAGGCTCATTCCTTCGGAAAGAGAGAGAGAAGAGGTTTCTGAAAGATAGGAACAGTTGACGTTTACGTCGAACACATTCATGACTTTGCCAATATCCTTCCGAAATCCCGTAAAAATCAGGTTGGAAATGCCACGTGAAGCATTGTGCAGGTCCGGTTCCATGCTTCCGCTTCCTACGGCAAGAAAAACCATGTCGGGGCGGCGGAGACAAAGTTGCGCTGCACGAAGAAAGTCTTCATGTCCTTTGCCTTTTTCCATGCGTGCGGCATACCCGATCACAAAGCTGTCTGTCGGAATGCCGAGCGAGGAACGCAGGGCTTTTTTTTCGTTTTCCGATATTTCTGCGACGGGAGCAGAACCTCCCGGAATTACCGTGATCCGTTCCGCGGGGGTTCCGAAATCAAGCAGAATGTCGCGTGCGGCGTTTGCCGTGGCAATGTAGGAAACATTGCCGATTTGATCCAATGTGTGAGATAACGCTCTGAAAATCGGCGATCTTTGAAGTCTGCCGGGAGCAAAACAGCAATGCTTGGTGTCGACTGTTACCCCCGTGCGGACAAGCGTTCCCGCAAGCCTTGCGGTGAGAGAGGCGTGTGTATGCAGAATGTCGGGGGTTTCATGCCGCAGGAGGCGGACAAGCGCGGGAATGTCGACGGGGGAGAAGGAACGGTCGGCTTTGCCATTCATCGGTACAACGCGGACGCCGAGAGCCTCGGCACGCGGAATCAGGAGACTGTTTTCCGGCAGGGCGAGAACCGATTCAAATTCCGATGTATCGGCGTTTTCCAAAAGATTCAATACCAGAATCCCCGCGCCGCCGATATTGCTGTCGCTGAGTACATGGAGAACCTTTATCATAGTATCTATCCTCCGAATTCTTGAAAATGAAGAAAAATATTTCCGCGATTCCATAACGAAAAAGGCGGAAAAAATAACAGGAGAAAAAGGCAAAAAGAAAAGACGGCACAGAAAAAACGCCGTCTGTGTTTTCCGAACGTGACTGCTTTGCCTCGGCAGAAGTCCCTCCGCAATTTCGCACCGAGAGGTGTTAAAAAAGCCTTGGCTTTTTTAACACCTCCGTGAAAAAACTCCTCATCCGCGTATATCACGCCGACGTTTTGCCCCAAAGGAGGCGAAAAATGCTTGTTGTTGTGGGCAATTGCGGAGAATTTTGCGCTGTAAAAAACATCGTTTTTTTAACAGCCGTTTTCCCAATCAACCGACACGGGAGTCAAAATGCCGTTTGAATACGTGCCGGATGGGGAAATCTTAAAATCCGATTTTTACTTGGTTTTGATTGTGTTCTCGTAGGACTCAATCATTTTCTTGACCATCTGACCGCCTACAGAACCGGCTTCACGGGAAGTGAGGTTGCCGTTATAACCCTGAGAAAGGTTTACGCCGACTTCATTTGCCGCTTCCATCTTGAACTTCTCGAGAGCTTCTTTTGCTTCGGGAACAAGTGTCTTGTTGCTTGCCATTTTGTTTTTCTCCTGTTCCGCGTCCTCGTGGGACGCGACTATCTATATTCATTGAGTCACCGAATCATTAACAAATTGTTTCGATGCTCTGCTAATATTGTGAACCATTATGAAACAATTATAAATGGCAATTTGCACCTGAAAATACAATTTGTCTGTGAAAGTCGGAAAAGCGAAAAGATTCGGTTTATCGGTAAATCGGTATCCTATTATATAAGCATATTATGAGGCGGGCGAAATTTTTTGCTTGCTTTTTCTGTTGCCGTGGATTTTTTCGGCAAACGAAGCAGAGAACAATCTCTGTTTTTTTGTTTTACACAAATTTGACAGAAACAATCTTTCGGATTTGACATAAGAGCGGTATCCTGTGAATGTACCGGAGAGAAAAGTCCGGAGAAAAGGAGTGAGTTATATGAAGAAAATAAAAAAATTATTCAGTCTGATGTTGGTCGTGGTTTTGGCGATCGGTGTGTTTGCCGGTTGCGGAAAAGCGGAAACGGTTACAACCGACGGTTCCACTTCCATGGAAAAGGTGATCGGCGCGTTGGGAGAAATGTTTGAAAGCGACACCGGTATCACCTTTACCTACAACCCGACGGGTTCCGGTTCCGGCATTTCGGCAGTGTTGGATGGCAGATGCGACATCGGTCTTTCCAGCCGCGCACTGAAGACGGAGGAAAAGAAAAAAGGTCTTACCGAAACCATCCTTGCCCTTGACGGCATTGCGATTCTGGTTCATCCCGACAATCCCGTATCGGATCTGACAATCGAAACGATTGCCGAGATTTATACCGGAAAGATTACGAACTGGAAAGATGTCGGCGGAAACGACGCACCCATTGTCCTTGTCGGCAGAGAAGCGGGAAGCGGCACACGCGACGGATTTGAGTCGGTCACGGGAACAACGGGAAAATGCCTCTACCGTCAGGAACTGACTGCCACGGGTGATGTCATTACCTCGGTTTCACAGAATCCCGATGCCATCGGTTACGCATCGCTTGCCTCCGTCAAGGACAGTGTAAAAGCTCTGAAAATCGGCGGTGTTGCCCCCTCGGAGGAAACGGTGAAGGACGGAAGTTACGCGGTTCAACGTCCGTTCGTACTGGTGACCAAAACCGGAAGCAAGCTCTCCGGAGCAGCACAGAAGTTCTTTGACTATGCCACATCGAACGCGGCGGCGTCTGTGATCTCCAAAGCCGGTGCCGTGCCGGTACGGTAAGCAACTATGCAAAAGGCTTGGGATACCGCTCCCGTCGGCGGTAAAAAAAGAAGGTTCGGGGCGGATTTTGACCCCGAACGCGGCGAAAACAGATCCGCCAAAAAGAAAATTGTCTCCGACTGCGACGGAAACGCAGCAATGAAAAAAAGAGTTTTTCGGGAAAATCTGATTCACGGAATTTTCCTGATTTTCGGGCTGATTACGGTCGGCTGTGTACTGATGATAACGCTTTTCCTGATTATTTCCGGGCTTCCGGCAATCCGGAAGATTGGTTTGACCGAGTTTTTATTCGGTCGGGAATGGGCATCGACCGCGGCGGACCCGAAGTTCGGAATCCTGCCGTTTATTCTGACAAGTATTTGGGGGACTGCGGGCGCGATTTTGATTGGCGTTCCGATCGGTTTCTTTACGGCGGCGTTTTTGGCAAAACTCGCACCGTCGAAAGTTAAATCGGTGGTCTGCGCTGTAGTTGACCTGCTGGCGGGCATCCCGTCGGTGGTATACGGTCTGGTGGGCATGCTGGTGCTGGTGCCGGGAATCCGGAATCTGTTTCATGTTCCGGACGGTTCGGGTTTGTTGGCGGCGATTCTTGTGTTGTCGGTCATGATTCTCCCGTCGGTCATCAAGGTCTCGCTTACCGCGTTGGAAGCCGTGCCGAAGGAGTATGAGGACGGCTCTTTGGCTCTTGGAGCGACACCGATTGAAACCTGTTTTCGGGTGTCGGTTCCCGCCGCAAAAAGCGGTATTGCCGCGGCGGTTGTTCTGGGGGTCGGACGCGCAGTCGGCGAAGCCATGGCGGTGATGATGGTTTCGGGAAATGCTCCGAATATGCCGTCACTGTTTGAGAGTGTTCGCTTTCTGACGACGGCGGTGGCATCCGAAATGTCCTACGCGGGAGGCTTGCAAAGACAGGCATTGTTCTCGGTTGCACTGGTACTGTTTCTGTTTATTATGATGATTCATGCAACACTGAATTTCTTTTTGAAACGGAGCAGGGAGGGAAGAGGATGAAAAGAAAGTTCTATAACGGTGCCATGCGGTTTCTGATGGTGGCATCCACCGCTCTTACCTGTCTGTTGGCACTGTTTCTCATCGGGTATGTCATGGGAAGGGGCTTGCCGAATCTTTCGTGGAATCTCCTTTCTACCAAACCGAGTGTCCTCAACGACACCATCGGCATCCTGCCCTACATTCTGAACACGATTATTGTGGTGATTGCCACACTTCTTCTGGTGCTTCCGCTCGGCATCGGAGCGGCGGTCTATCTGAATGAATATGCCAAAAACGCAAAAGTGGTCGGTATGATTGAATATGCCGCCGAAATTCTGTCGGGGATTCCGTCAATTCTGTACGGTCTGGTCGGAATGTTGGTCTTTTGTGAGTTTTTCGGATTCCGCACCTCTTTGATTGCGGGTGCTATGACGTTGGTGGTGATGAACCTTCCGATTGTTATGCGGACGACGCAGGAAAGTCTGAAGACGGTCCCGCAGAGCTACCGGGAAGGCGCGTTCGGACTCGGCGCGGGAAAATGGCGGGTGATTCGGACGGTGGTGCTTCCGGGCTGTGTGGACGGTGTGATAACCGGTTGTATTCTGTCGGTCGGACGGATTTTGGGCGAATCGGCGGCACTTCTTTTTACAGCGGGGATTGCCCATGCGATGAACGGTGTTCTTGAAGCTCTTGGCGCTCCCGGGGCGACGCTGTCGGTAGCCTTGTACATCTATGCCAAGGAGAGAGGAGAATTCGGCGTGGCGTTTGCCATTGGTGCAATTCTGATGATTCTGACCATGCTGATCAATCTGTCTGCAACACTTGTTGGCAGATATTTCCAAAAAAGGAGGAAGCTATGAGCGACATTATAACAACCAAGAGTCTGTGTCTGTGGTACGGAAGCACGCAGGCATTGAAATCGGTGAGTCTTTCGGTTCCCGAAAACAGCATTATGGCACTGATCGGACCGTCCGGGTGCGGAAAATCCACTTTTTTGAAAACGCTGAACCGGATGAACGATTT
Source organism: uncultured Eubacteriales bacterium (assembly GCA_934489945.1). Taxonomy (GTDB): domain Bacteria; phylum Bacillota; class Clostridia; order Oscillospirales; family CAG-272; genus RGIG8775. Next base: position 5,350 of record CAKSSY010000064.1, on the reverse strand, counting down.
GGTTCCGGATGTCAGAATCGAGGGCGAGATTCTCTACCGCGGAGAAAATATTTATGACCCGTCGGTTGACGTGAGCGATCTGCGTCGTCGTGTCGGCATGGTGTTTCAGAAGCCGAATCCGTTCCCGATGAGCATTTATGACAATGTGGCATACGGTCCGCGGACGCACGGCATCCGAAATCGGGCAAAGCTGGACGAAATCGTGGAACAATCCCTCCGGCGGGCGGCAATATGGGACGAGGTGAAAGACAGGCTGAAGAAGTCGGCACTCGGGATTTCCGGCGGACAGCAACAACGACTTTGTATCGCCCGCGCATTGGCGGTGGAGCCGGATGTATTGCTGATGGATGAACCCACAAGTGCACTTGACCCCATTTCGACGGCGAAGATCGAAGAACTGGCGATCGAACTGAAAAAAAACTACACAATCATTACCGTGACGCACAATATGCAACAGGCAATGCGGATTTCCGACCGCACCGCGTTCTTCCTTTTGGGAGAACTTGTGGAGTCGGGCGAAACCGGCAAGATCTTCTCACATCCCGACGACAAACGGACCGAGGACTACGTCACCGGACGATTCGGATGAGGAGGAATGTGTTTTGAAAATTTTATATGTTGTACCCGGCAAAAAACGAGGTCGTTCCGTGTGAATCACCTCGTTTTTTTGTTGCGATATGGTATGTCCGGAAAGGGCATCGGGATTTCGGTGCGGCACAAAGCAAAAAGAATAAGTTACTTTATGACAATCCCGCGCCACAAAAAGCATGGAAAAGAAAAAAGGACGATGCTATACTGTAATCGGTATGATTTTATATCGGTGGCAGTTTCTTTTTGAATTCGGACGGCGAAATGCCGACCTTTTTCCGGAAAATTTTCGAGAACTGGACGGCATCCGGGTAGCCTACCAATGCCCCCGCCTCGCTGACCGAATGATTTCCGAGCAGACTTTTGGCGCGGTGGATTCTTTTGCGGAGGATATATTCCTTGATGCCCGTACCGTAACGCTCGGCGAAGATGCGGGAGAGGTACCGGCGGTCAAATCCGAACTCCGCCGCCAGTTTTTCTACCGAAATGTCATCCATGTAGGTCTTGTCGATCCGATGGCGGATGGTTTTTCTGACATCGTTTTCCGAGAGGTCAAGTGTCAGAAGGGAATTGTAGATTTCCCAGATTTCGGGCATATAGCTTGCGGCTGCGCGCACACCGCTTTCGGCTTTGTAGGCAACGGTGCGGAACGCCGTCTCCGCGGTACAGTTGACAACGGGCGGAAGTGCGGCGAATTTTCCGGTGAGTCTGCCTCCGAGTCTCAGCCAGCAGTAAAACCACGGGTCCTCTCCGTCTGCCCGATACGAGACGCTTTCCTCGGCGAGAATAATAAAAGCCTGTCCCGCCGTCACACGGAAATTTCCGCGCGGAGAAAAGACCTTTCCCGTTCCCGAAAACACATAATGGATGGTTATGGCATCGGGATTGCAAAGAAGGTTGAAAAAGTTCGGGTCACAGTGCTCAAAACCCGCATAAATCGGGTATATGTCGGTATAAGCGATCTCAAAGCCCTGTTGAGAATACTGCATATGACACCTCCGATGATTCTTATTTTGATTATAGCACACAATGACAAGTTGCGTCAAGACAAAATTCGGGCAGATTCTTTCGATTCCGGATTTTTTTGCCTATTTATTCCAAAAAGGAGAAATACAATGAAAAAGAGAGTATTCGTCATGGCGATTTTTCTGATGCTTCTCGGCGGCACGCTTGCGCTTGGTGCGGGTGCCGAAGAGACATACACAAGACCGGCACCGGTCTACGAAGAAACCGTGACCGATCCGACCATCGGTATCCCCGTCAAGGTAACAACCTACGTGTCCGACAAGACTGCAAAAAATCACGAAGTCATTGTCTATGTCAAGGGCACCATGACCGAACGGATCGGGCAGGAAAGCGACGACAGCATTATCGACTCTTACATCCAAGAGGGGTATCTTGTTGTTATTCTGGACTATCAGAACCATGCAAAAGCCTGCGTGCCGCAACTGGAATACAGTGTTTTCGCGTTCCGCAAGCAGATGGTGGACAACTACACCACCTGCAAATATTATGGCGGTGTCAGTGTGATGAAGTATCGCAATTTCATGCTTCCCGCGGGCTACCGACTGGAACGGAACATTGTTTTTTTCAATCTGCTTGAACACGGCTCCAAGGGGACTGCCGAGTACATACTCAACTGCTGGAACAACGATGCCAATTTCAAAGCAAAATACGGCTCCAGGATTCCTGCCTGCGAGGGAAACAACTATCAGGGGGGGTGGTTTCATGCGGATTCGCTGGATCAACTTGTCCGTCGCGACGGCAAGCCGCTGTCATATGACCTGGGATTACACATCATCTACCCTTCAGACCCGACCAAGGCAACGCCTGTGTTTGTTCACGCGTCCTCGTGGGAAGAGAGAGAGGGAAGCAGTACCGGCAGTGCGGGACTTATCGATCACGGACTTGCTTTCCGCGGTTTTACGATTGCTTACTATGATCATGACTATATTCCCATGTCCCGTGACGACCATTACGGTTACTTCGGTGCCCCCTACGGGACATCGGCATATAACGGTGTTAAGGCGCATACCGCAGCAATCCGCTGTATCAAATACTATGCCGACGACTTCGGATACGATAAGACCCGTATGGCAAACTGGGGCGTTTCCAAGGCGTCTTACTGCTCGCTGACCGGGCAGAACAATCCCGAGGCGATGAAGGAATTGCAGACCTTCCCGGGCTTCCCCGATGAAACCTACGGTCCTCAACCCTTTACCGAGGACAAATACGGCAATCCGCTTTCGGGAAACGTACAGGCAATTTATACCGCGATGGGGGACGGAACCAAGCAGCATCGGAAAATCGTCAATACAACGACGGTTCCCACAATCATCTGTTGCGGTCGTTTGGACCAATTCGGCGCATGGGACTACTGGCCCGGCGTGCAGGCGACCTATAAAGAGTTCGACATTCCGACTCTTGCTATCACCATGAACGATCTCGGACATGATAATCCCCGCGGCATCGACCCCGATCTGAAATATGATCGCGCCGAGGCGGTTGTCAACTTCATGAACTATCAATTGAACGGCGGCGCGCCGATGCTCGTTTACACCTCGCCGATCGACGGTGCCGCGGATTATGACGGCAAAACGGCGGTCACAATCAAGTTCAACGCACCGATGCAGGGCGTTGAGACATCGGCAGTCATCCGCGAAAAGGCGACGGGCAGGGTGCTTCACGGCGTTTGGACGGTTTCTTACGGCAAGACCGAGTATGCTTTTCTTTCGGATGAGTTTGAGGACGGAAAGGTATATGAAATTTATGTTCCCGCCACACTTGTAAGCACCGACGGCAGAACAATCGCCGGAGAGACGCTTCGCAGTTTCACCGCCAGAATCAGCGGCAGGATTTCTCCTTCCGCCGACGCAACCGTTGATCTTTCCGGCGGAACTTTGCTCGGAAAGTCCTCGACACTGGAGCTTTCGGGCGGAACAAAGAAGGTCTATCTCTCCTTTGACCTGACGCAGGTGAACCTTGCCGCTCTGACCGAGGCAAAGCTGAATCTTTGTGTGGAAAATGATGCAAAGCAAACCATTGAGGTTTACCTGCTCTCGGATTCCGCTCCCGCATGGGAGGAGGAAACGATTACATGGGCAAACGCTCCCGCCAATGCCGACGGGAACACGCTTGACGCTTCGCTTGTTACTCTTCTCGGCAGGATACAGGTGACAGGTGCGGGCGAATATTCCCTTGATCTTTTGCAAAACATAGAATCCCGTTTCGGGAAAGAACTTCGGCTGATACTCGTCTCCGAGAGGGAGAACGGGAAAAACACGGTACTGTCGCAGGATTTCGATTCTCTTGCCGGACTCAGACGGTGTACCGAATCCAATACCGACTATGTCGGAAATTTTGATTACAAACTGGGCGGTGCATCGCCTGTACCGACATTGACCTCTGCCTTCAATCACACTTCGGGAAGCGGAAAGTCTCTGCAAATGACCCGGACACAAAGCTATAACAGAGTGAAGTTCTACAATACCTTCGGCACATCGGCACTGACCGAGAAAGACATCGGCAGAACCTTCCATATCCGTTTCTTTGCCAACCCCGAGGCGGATATGACCGTGTATGCCGGTCTTATGGCGTCCTACAACGATGATGCCACGACAAAGGACAAATGGTACTATAAATATGACACCAACTTCTACGGAACGACCGCAAGTGTGTTTTGCAAGGCGGGTGAGTGGACGGAGGTTGCTTTTGATGTGACCATTACCCGGGAGCATCTGGAGGGGAAAATTCTGATGCTTACCGTCTCTGCCGACCTTGTCAAGACGTTCCGCATTGACGATATTGAGGTTTCGGAGACTTCGACCGACGTGACACTGACATCCAAAGAGGGACATGACTTTGCAGCGGGAAAGATTCGTCCGTATCTCTCGCTGGACGGTGCTGACCTTTCGACGGCTGTTGCCAAGGCAGGGGACGCTTACTATGATTCTTTAGCGGAGGCAATTGCCGCGGTTCCGACCGACGGGACGCTCACAACGGTTAAAATTCTCGGTGATCTGACCTTTACAGAACCAATTGAGATCAAAGGCGGCAGAAACATTCTTCTCGATCTTGACGGTCACACCATTACCTTCCGCGACTATAACCGGAAGCACGCCTTTCTTGTCAACGCTTCCCGCGTGGCAATCGACAACGGAACGATTGTGGATCTTTATACCAACTCTTCTCTTGTGAATTTTACCTTCAAGGTCTGGGGGAGTACCGACGCAACGCTTGAACTGATGGGCGGTCTCTTTGTGGATACCAGAGCCGATTCGGGAGCGGTGTATGTCGGAAACGCTTCCGATTCCGCAAAGAAGAACGGTACGCTGATTGTGCGTGACGGTTTCCGCTGTGTTTGCGACTGGGTATTCCTGCAAACCGGTGCCGACGGTGCCGTTGAGATTTTTGGCGGCGACATCACAAACGCCAAATACGGCAATCTCTTCAACTTCATGGGAACTGCGGACGGTGCCTGCGCAAGTCCCAGAAAAATTACAGGAGGAACCTTCAAAGCGACGAATGACGGCAGATTTCTGTTTCCCTATTCGGTTGGTGTTGAGGTCTGCGGCGGCACGTACAGCAAGGAAGTCCGGGACAAAAACGGTGCCCTCACACTTCCCGATGGATATACTGTCCGGAAAAATGCAGACAACACCTATACTGTTATGAAGGAAAACACTGTCAGGTCGGCAAAGCTGACGGTGGGGAGCGATCTGACCATCGGTTTCTATGCCGCAGTCGGAGCGGAGATTGCCGC
>CAKSSY010000063.1 GCA_934489945.1 uncultured Eubacteriales bacterium | reverse complement strand
CAGAATCCGTAGAGCATTGACACCATGGTCTTTTCAAAAGACGAAAAGGAAGTCACATTTTTCGAATTCTATAACCAAAAAGCAATGAACTCCTGTGGAAAGCGTATATAAAAAACAAGTAGTTTTTTCAGCCACCCCCCTTCGGGGTGGCTGTTTTTATTCTGTCCCTTGACAACTTCTTCCAAAATGTGCTATACTTATGACAAACTGAAGCGTGTGACCGGAGAAACCACTGTCCGGAAGCCAAACAAGAAATTTAAGCAAAAATCTCTTGTGGAGCACACAAAGGACCTTGTTGCAGGTGTAGCAGATTCTTTTGTGGATGTAGGAAATCAAATCACCCAAGCCGTCACCGGATTCTTTTCTCGAATCTTTGGATAGCAGTACAAGATTGAAAGGGGCGCATTTACGCTGATGGAGCAAAAGGCGAAAGCATTTGTTCAATTGAACACGAGAAAATATGTTTCGTTAGAAATATTGCGAAAGCAATTCATGATATGTTGGTTTCTTTCTTCGATTGTGCTGGTATACGGATTTGCCGGTCAGGTTCTTTCGCCCCTTATTGCTGTTGCGATTTGGAACATTTCGTTTTTGATTATGTATATCCTGTTAAGCAACAAGCGTTTTCGTAAAACATTTCGACTGCGTTACCTAATCAATGGTATGTCAAGCCTGTTTTTCGCTACAATGTTCTTTATAAGTCTGTATACCATTGTTTTAGTAACAGATCGTGAAAACTTGAGTTACTTAGGGTCGATTCTGCTTGTCTATTTTATATATATTATAATTCTTTTTTTGTGGAATATATTGGGTGTTCACAAAGGGTGGTTTGCCGTAAGATCGAAACAAAGTTTTATGAAGGGGGTTACAGCTGTTGCAACAATAATTCCCTCCTCGGGCATTATTGGAATGATGTATTCCAAGTACATTCGAGCAAATTACGGAAAGGCGGGAGAAGATTTCATATTATACACATCGACCGTCTGCTTGATTTTCTTGTGTAGCATTGGATTGGTAAATTTTCTTAAATATTATTATTGTGTCAGATACGGTATAAATTGTGATGAAACCGGAAGTAAAACCTCACCTTTGCTAGAGCCACAACTTATGTCTTCTAAAGCACGAAAGAAAATGGCCCGAATATTCATTATTGAGACCCTTTTTTTGATTGCTCTCATATATTCGATTGGCAAGGACATGAATATACTGGTATAAAAACAAAATTGCATCTAAAACACAGCCACCCCCCTTCGGGGGTGGCTGTGTTTTATCGAAGTTCTTGACACCTTCTTCCAAGTGTGCTATACTGATATGGTATAAAGACTGTAGGAAATTTCTTTTCCAGTTTGCTCAAATAATAAAAGGAGCATTTTATGCAAGACAGAATACGCAATTTTATTCACAACAACGACCATTATTATACTTCATATGATGGCGCAAAATGCCTGATGATTTTCGTCTGTTGGTTTATAACATTAATTGTCGGCACATATGCGATTGTTGCAAAGTTGTGGTTGTCTATTATCGCCTTGGCGGTTATAAATTGTCTCTTCTTGCTTCATATAATTTTTTTGAAATTTTTTCTGAAAAATAATTATGAGTTGCGTTTTTGGTCAGAAGGAGTTATCAATACACTTTTATCCGCTCTGTTTTTGATTTCTGCCTATACGATTCTTTTTGCAACAAAATGCGATACCGACTTTGTGAAATATGGGACACTTATAGTCTATATAACATTTGAAATTTTGTATGGTGGGATGATCATTTATCATTCAAAATCTTGCAAAGATGACCATCCCTCTTCCAAAGTTCATTTTCTCTCCATTGGTTCTTTGATTCCTGTGTCCGGCGTAATCGGAATGGTGATTGCAAAAATAATTTTCCGTACATTGGATTTAAAAAACGAAACCGTGGTTTATATTGCTTTTATCGCATTTATCGTTACCTCTATGATCTTCTCGCTCGGATGGATAGACTTTATTAAGTATTTTTACTGTAAAAAATACAATATCGACTCTGATAATAAAGCGCAAAAACAATCCCCTGCTCTTATCCCCACTACCAGTAGAAAAAAATCAAGACAGAGAAACATACCAAAAACACCGGAGCCGGAATCCAAGTCGGCAAAAAAGAAAAAATCCCGAACCCTTAAAGTGATTATCGGAATCCTGTCTGTCCCCATAGCACTTTATATTATCGTTTTTATCATATTTTTGATAAAGGCAATTCTAACAAGTAACTAATCTCAAATTTTTTCAGCCACCCCTTCGGGGGTGGCTCAGATCACTGACAAAGCCCCTCTCTCGCTTAAGATGGGCTTTGTCAGTGATCTGAAGGGGGATCCCCCTTTTTTTATTCTACAATTCTGCTCGTTGACAGTTGGGTTGAATAGAAAAACAAACGTCTCCTCTCACAGATTCAGCATATAGAGAATACTGTCTCTGTCGGGATAGGAATACGGTATCGGCAATTCCTCCGCACGAATCCTGCAAAAGCCTGCCTTTTCATAAAATCTATGGGATGCCAAAGCTACAGACGGTGTATCCAATATAATTTGTTGAATCCACGCGTTCCCGGCAAACTTCAAAAGCTCCCGATACAATGCCAGTCCGACCTTTTGCGAGCGGAATTCTTTTTTTACAAAAAACTTTTTCAGAACGGCACAATGGTTATCTTTTAACATCAGCCCAATGGTTCCAACCACTTTATCGTCGGATAAGGCAATCCAGAATTCTCCGCCGGTTTGCTGATAGCTGCCGTGAATGTCAAGTAAATCCGGTTGTTCTTGAAGTGATAGCCCGATCTTTGCCTCATCATTTTGGATAGAAAGAATGAGCGAAATAATTTCACTGTCCCATTTTCCGGAGTATGGTTCAATTTTCAAGATCATTCCTCCGCCGTTCGCCTATTTTAAAAGTCTGTAATCGATCAATTCCCGCGGCTCTCCCGAAGCAATTCTCTTGCGGAAGTAAGTCAATCCGATCCATGTTCCGTTCTTGAAAGCAATGTGTTCCAGTTCGGCTTCCCGCTCAAAGCCCATCTTTTTGTGAAAGGCAATGCTCCCCTCGTTCGTCGAAGTCACAAGCGAAACCATGTTGTGAAAACCACAGGCAATCGCAATTTCTTCCAACCGACGATACAACGCCTCTCCGATTCCCCGTCCGCGTCCGTCGGGTGAAACGTAAATCGAAAGGTCGCAGGAAAAACGGTAAGCATAACGCGTATTGAAATCGTTCAGATAAGCATATCCGAGAACCCTGCCGTTATCCTCGTATACCAAATACGGGAAACGGGAAGAAAATTCCCGGATTCTGCCTTCGAAATCTTCCGCCGTGAGCGGAAAAACCTCCAGCGTGCTGGTTGAATTTTCAATATAGTAGTTATAGATGGCAACACAGGCATCCGCGTCGCTCTCCCGAATATAACGAATCATGTTTTCACTCTCTTTTTTGACAATTTTACCATGTTCCTAAATATTTGTCAATCATCCGGGAACAAAAACCGATTTTTGCCGTCTGTATTCATGACAGAAAATCCACTGAAGTATTTATGAAAGGAATTCACCATGAAAGACAGACGATTTTTCTTTTCCGTTTGTTGTATTCTGCTTGCCGGACTGATGATGTCCGGGACCACCTCCTGCGGCTTTTTATCCGTCCGCGCCGCCGAACTTTCGGACGGTTATACCCGCACCGCCACCGACGAAGGACAGATTACCGACGATTTCAAAACCTCCATGGCAGACTTCTCCCTTGATTTGTTCCGCGGTACGCTCGGAGAGGACAATCAAAACAGTCTTGTCTCCCCGATGTCCGCTGTCATGTGTCTGGCACTCATCGCCAACGGTACCGACGGCGAAACCCGTGCCCAGATTGAGAAAGCCCTCAATATGAAGATCGAGGCTCTCAACAAATGCCTTTATGCTTACCGCAATGCACTGAAAACCGAAAAGGACTGTAAACTGGCACTCGCCAATTCGGTTTGGTATCGTGAAAAGGGACTGACGGTAAACGAATCCTTCCTCCAGACCTGTGCCGACTGGTACAACGCCGCACAGTATGCCGCGCCCTTTGATGCCACCACCGCCCGGGATATGAATAACTGGGTAAAGGAAAACACAGACGGCATGATCAAGGAAATCGCAAAAGAGAACGACGTGGCATCCTCGGTTATGTATCTTATCAACACGCTGGTCTTTGATGCCAAATGGGAAGAAAAGTATGAGAAAAAACAAATTCTCGATGATGTCTTTACCTGCCACGACGGTACAAAGAGCAAAATCACCATGATGCGGTCGGATGAAAACCGACTTCTGAAAACCGATAATGCCGTCGGTTTTGCCAAAAACTATAAAGGCGGCACATATAGTTTTGTCGGACTGTTGCCCGATGAAGGAACCGATGTTTACGACTTTGCCGCCTCGCTCACAGGCGAAAAATGGCTCTCCATGTGGCAGAATCAAAGCAATGCCTCACTTGAAGTAAAGATTCCCGAATTCAAGTATGAAGCCGATTCGATTCTCAATGATACTCTTGCCGCTATGGGCATGACCGATATGTTTGACGGCGCAAAAGCCGATTTTTCGGCACTCGGACATTCGGAAGGCGGAAACCTCTACTGCTCCAAGATCGAACAAAAAACCGTCATAGATGTCAGCCGCAACGGCACCAAGGCTGCCGCCGTCACATGGGGAGAGATCAAGTGTACAAGCGCAGAACCCATCACCCCTATCTTCATCTCCCTTGACCGCCCGTTTGTCTATGCCATCGTGGATAACACCACAGGACTTCCGCTGTTCCTCGGAATCGTCGCGGGTCTGTAAAAAGAATAAACTTTTTTGCAAATCCTGTAAAAAAATTCACAATTTGGGTGTAAAATAAAGAAAGAATAAAATGTAACCGATCAGGTCGGAACAAAAAGGAGGAATGTTTTATGCCGGGTCCCGGAGGAGGAAGACATGGCGGCGGAGGATTTGGCGGTTCCCGTCCCGGCGGATTCGGCGGTCCTCGTCCCGGAGGATTCGGTGGTTCCCGTCCCGGAGGATTCGGTGGTCCTCGTCCCGGAGGATTCGGTGGTCCCCGCCCCGGGGGATTTGGCGGTCCCCCGCATCCGCCGTATTGGGGATGGGGATACCGTCCGCCTTATCGCAGGGGATGTCTTGGTTGCCTCGGCTGTTGTCTGCCGATACTCGGCACCATTGCCGCGGTTACGGCGATCATCCTGCTGATCGTCTTTGCCATCTGATAAATGACGGTGTAGAGAAAACTCTTTTTGGGTTTCTCTACACCGTCATTTTTTCTATAATCTCATTTTTATACCATGACGCATCGCAAAGACGTTCAGTATTCTTTTTAAAGCGAAAAATTCATAATCTCTCAAACACCAAATTCTCGGGCGGAATGACTTTCCCATTAACACTTTGCGCGTTTTTTGAGAAATTCGCGGTCACGCGGTAACGGTTTCCGAACTCCGTCTGTTGAAGCGAAAAATCGTCCGATAATACCCGGTAAGCGGTAATCGGTTCGGTAACGGTGTATTTGCTGATCCGGCTGATTTTTTTATAACTCGAAAGAATCAATGGCTTGAGCTTTTCATAATTCCCAAGCGAAAACGAATACAAAGGCTGACATCCGAACAGACAGGCAAACAGTACCTTCTTTTTTCCCTGATTTATGCTGTCGTCGGTAGAATCGCCCCAATACGGAAAAGTCAAAAGATTTTCATGATACAAAATCTCAAAAAGCGGCACGCAACATTCGGGATTTAACATATATTTTTCAATATGCTGTTCCTCGTCTGCGTCGTACATATTCTTGTGACGTCTTCCCGCTTCTTTGTTGCGGAAACAGACCGGGCTGTGTAATCCCTCCGTATATACCAACTCATCTATCAGATCCTCAAATCCGTCTTCCGTGCCCACAATCAGACTCATATCCTTCAAATTGCGGAAAGCAGTCTTTTTCACCTCCAAGACATCTTCAAATGTCGGAAGCGAATGCCTGGGATTATAACATCTTCCCAGACCGATCCCGTACACGTCAATAAAACGTCCCTTGTAATATGGATATTTTTCGAGAACGGCACGTACCTCCTCCCGCATCCGATTCTTTGCAACAAGCGGACACAAGCAATTTTGAGCATGAAAATTCCCGTCAAAACCTTTGAGGTGCCCATGCCTTTATAAAATTTCCGTTCTGATTCATTGCAATGCCGTCCGGGTAATCTTTCATTCTCCGCGCCGTATAATCGCAGTTTTTGACGCGGTTGTTCGGAATAACGGACAGAAGTGCGGGATTTAAAACATCATTATAGTTGTCGTACTGCGTGGCGATATAACCGAGATTCCGATACAGGTTTTCAACATATTGACTGTCTTTTTCAAAAAAACAGAAAACAAAGCGTCGTCAACGCCGTTACTTTTCAGGTCGGCGGCAATTTCAAGCAGTTTATCACCGACCTGGGGGTTTTTTGCGCTTTCATGATCGGAATGCATAATTTCGTCGTAATAATCATTCCAGATCCAAAAAATGCCGCTACCGAACAGCTTGCGGATTTCGGAATTCTCCTCCGCTTTTTGCTTCAGCGTAATCGGTTTCATCTTTTTTATCGTTTTATAGTCTGTACAAAGCGTCACCAAATCGTCGCATATTTTGTAGTACATCTTGCAGGGCTTCTCGTTTTCAATTTCCAACGTATACATACCATTGATTTTTTTCGCGGCATATTGGGTGTACAAACCGTTTTCTGCGGCAATCATCAAAAAATGTCCGTTCCGTTCAATGAGGATCATGCAACAGGTGCCCATTTTGGAACAGAATCTTCCCTGGACATTTTCCATATCCGATACGCAGTTTTCATATTCACCGTCCACGCGTATTGCGATTCCCCTCGCCAATGGGTAAAAGAATCCGGTCACTTGCTGAAAGCACCGGAACGGGAACCTCTCCGTCTCCCGCCCATTCATAAAAACCTTTGTTGTTTTTTTCACCGATTGCCGCAGAAAACAGAAACTTAACAGAATCATCCGCAATTTGAAACATTGTGCATCCTCCTTTTTTCATCATTATACAACAAAAACCGATACGAAAAGATAGAGGAAACAAACGCCATTTTTTCAAGAATATTCGATTTGTCCGGAAAACCCGCGTCGATAGAAAACAACCTTGAAATGACCTCGCTGGTCTTCCGTTTCTTTCAACTTCTGACGGAAAATCAGCATATCGATCGTCCGATTGATCCCCTCGAAACCGCTGTCCGGATGTTGGACATGAACTACAATGCCTTCATAAAAATGACCGATATTTCAAAAAAACTGTTCATGAATCCAATTTATTTTTCGAGATTCTTCAAAGAACACATGGGCATATCTCCGAAACAATATCTTTTGAAAAAAAGAATCGAACGTGCGGAACAGCTTATTGAGAAAACCGACTATTCCGTGCAGGAAATTGCTCTTTCCGTCGGGTACAAGGATGCTTTGTATTTTTCAAGGTTTTTCAAAAAAGAAACCGGTTTTTCCCCCGTGAAATACAGAAATCGGCGGAAAACCGAATCCAAAAAGCACAAGTCCGAAGAAGAAAGGAACTGTTAAACCCTCAAGGGTTTAACAGTTCCTTTCATTTGTCTTGTATGATTCGATTGTCCCTTCAGGCAGTGACAATACTGTCCGCCTTTTGAAGCCCCAGTTTTTTCACAGCATCCTCGCGCATTTTGTATTTCAGAATCTTGCCCGCGGCATTCATCGGGAAAGACTCCACAAATTCAATATACCGGGGAACTTTGTGCCGCGCCATGTTGGCAGCGATATATGCCTTCATTTCTTCGACCGTCAGGCACTCTCCCTCTTTGAGAATAATGCAAGCCATGATTTCCTCGCCATACTGTTCATCCGGCACACCGATCACCTGTACATCGCTCACCTTCGGATGCGTGTAAATGAATTCCTCAATTTCCTTGGGATAAATATTCTCACCGCCACGGATAATCATATCCTTAAGCCGCCCCGTGATACGGAAATTCCCATCCTTCGTGCGGCAGGCAAGATCTCCCGTGTGAAGCCAACCGTCGCGATCGATCGCGGAAGCGGTTGCCTTTGGCATTTTGTAGTAGCCCTTCATCAGATTATAGCCACGCGCCACAAATTCACCCGTCACCTCGTCCGCGCAGTCCTCTCCCGTCTCGGGATTTACAATCTTGCATTCAATCTCGGGCAGGGGTCTGCCAACCGTGCCGACACGCACCTCAATCGGATCGTCGGTCGAACTCATGGTACATCCGGGAGAAGCCTCGGTCTGTCCGTAGACAATGGTGATCTCGCTCATGTGCATCTTGTTCACCACATCCCGCATCGCCGAAATGGGACACGGACTTCCCGCCATAATACCGGTTCTCATATACGAAAAATCCGTTTTGGCAAAGTCTGGATGCTCCAGAAGTGCAATAAACATCGTCGGAACGCCGTGAAAAGCAGTAATGTGTTCATTGTGGATACAGGCGAGAGCCGGTTTCGGAGAGAAATACGGCAAAGGCAGAAGTGTGCTACCGTGCGTCATGGCGGCGGTCATGGCAAGCACCATGCCGAAACAATGAAACATCGGCACCTGAATCATCATGCGATCGGCAGTAGAAAGATCCATACGGTCGCCGATACACTTGCCGTTGTTGACAATGTTGTGGTGCGTCAACATAACGCCCTTTGGGAACCCGGTCGTGCCGGAGGTGTATTGCATATTGCACACATCGTCTTTGTCGACCGCCGCCGCCATGCGGCGAACCTGCTCGGGAGAAACCTCCGAAGCGCGCTCCAACGCCTCGTTCCACTCAAGACATCCCTTCTGACGGAACCCAACCGTAATGACATTTCGTAAGAAAGGCAGACGATGCGCGTGAAGCGAATCTCCCGGCTTTTTGGTTGCCAACTCAGGGCAAAGCTCGGCAACAATATCACCGTACCGACTGTCTTTGGCTCCTTCCGTCATAATCAGCGTATGGGTGTCCGACTGTCGGAACAGATACTCCGCCTCGTGAATCTTGTACGCCGTATTGACGGTTACCAACACCGCCCCCAGCTTCACGGTTGCCCAGAAGGCAATGTACCATTGCGGCACATTGGATGCCCAGACCGCGACATGCGTCCCCGCCTTCACCCCGAGTGCCACCAGTGCGCGGGCAAAAGTGTCCACATCGTCGCGGAATTCGCTGTAAGTGCGGGTATAATCCAACGTGGTGTACTTGAAAGCGAACTGATCGGGGAATTCCTCCACCATGCGGTCAAGCACACCGGAAAACGTTTCGTCGATCAGCAGGTCTTTTTTCCAGACAAATTGCCCCGTATGAGCGCGGTTGCAGTAGAGCGTTTTTTCACGGCGCGAGGTGTCGCCGAACTGTTTCATGAATCCCATAAACTGTGAGAAGATGATTTCCATGTCATCCAGCTCCTCACACCACTCCGGATTCCAGACAAGGGACAAAAAGCCGTCGTAATTGACCGAACGGAGTGCGAGCATCATATCGGAGATCGGAAGCCGCCCCTCTCCGATGAGAAGATGGCGCACCTCTCCGTTTTCGATCTCCGCATCGCTGATATGAACGTGACGAACATAAGCCCCGAGATTCTGAATGATCTGTTCGGGCGTTTCATCGCTCTCAAAAAATGCCGCAGACATTTCCCAAAGGGCACCGAGATTGTCCGAAGCAAAACGGTCAAGAAGGTCGCGCAACCGTGCAGTGCGGCAGAACAGTCCCGAAGTTTCCACAACAAAGGTAATCTTTTTCTCTTCCGCCGTCGGCAGGACCCGCGCAAGAATGGTTTCGACGGCGGCAATCGCCTTTTGTTCGTCGTCCGATGCCCCTGCACGCAGACGAACAAAAGGAATGTGCAGATTTTGAGCAATCTCCGCGCACGCTCCGATCTCCCCGACCGTTTCCTCTGCCGCGGTTTCGTCTGCAATATCTCCGATTACGTCAATACAGGGAATTTTCAATCCGCGCTCAAACAAACGGCGAAGCGTGGCAGGCGCATTGTGTTCGTGAAAGGCACCGTCTCTGTCCGTGAAAAGCGGATTCTGAATATTGTGAAGTTCAATACCGTCAAATTTCAGATCGGTGGCAATCGCGCAAAAGTCCTCAAAACTGCTGTTGTGCCACCCTTTGGTAGAAAAGGAAAACTTCATATCTGTGCCTCCTCATAGACAATTTTGTTGACCGCGCCGAGATAGGCACGGATGCTGGCACCGATAATGTCGGTGGAAATACCGCTTGCCGAATAGAGCTTGCCATCCGAACGCAAACGGACAAGAGCCTGTCCCATTGCCTCTTTTCCCTCGGTCACAGCCTGAATCTGAAAGTCGTCCAATTCATAATGATGTCCGATGATCTGCTCAATCGCGCGGAATGCGGCATCAATGGGACCGTCGCCGATACAAATCCCCTGCATGAGCTTGTCCTCTTTCGTAAGCGTGATCTGAGCACTTGCGGAAATAATATTGCCGTTGTTGACCACGTAGTTTTCCAGCTTGTAGGTTGCAGGACATTGTAAGGCAGTACTTGCCACGATCGCCTCCAGTTCCTTTGTGCCGACCTTTTTCTTGGAGGCAACACGCAAAAATTCGCCATAGACCTTTTCTTTGTCCTCGTCGCCGAGATCGTACCCAAGACGAACGACTGCCTTTTCA
>CAKSSY010000062.1 GCA_934489945.1 uncultured Eubacteriales bacterium | reverse complement strand
AAAGAAAAAGCGGCTGTGGAGTTTGCGAGAGAAAACAGGAGAGACGAAAGCGGAGGGAACCCTTTTCGGGAAAAGGGTTTCCCTCCGCTCCGTTTCCGCGCTCACGCGGAAACGTTCACACCACCCTCCCAAAAGCTCTTGAACAAAAGGAAAAGACGCATCGCCATGATGCAAAGCAAAATGGCGGCGCGTCTTTTTCCTTTGTTTCAAAGGTTTTCGCGGGGTTTGGGGAGCCTTTTGTAAAAGGCTCCCCAACGTTCCCCCCGTTCAGCAATAGTGTTTTACGATTGCATCCATATCGGATTTGCGGCGAACCATATCCTTGGCAAGTGCAAGCTGACAGCGCGAGCGGTCAAGGTTATGCGTCGGATAATCCACCTTGAAATATTCGTCTCCGTCTATGTAGTCGGTCAGAAACCGCAGACCGCACTCGGTTGTCATCGTAACGGCTCCCAGCGCAAGTGTCTCTTTTTCGGTCTCGGTCAGCGTTTTGCCGACCTTTTGCACAAATCCTTTGGTAAACGCTTCAAATTTTTTCATGTCCAACATGACCTTCCGGATGTCCTTCTCGTCCTCGGCACAGGTGTTGCCGATATAGCGAATTGCGTCCCCGAAGTCAAATCCCACAAGTCCGGGCATAACGGTGTCCAGATCCAGAACCGCCAGATGTTCTCCCGTCTTTTTGTCGAACAGCACATTGTTGATCTTGGTGTCGTTATGCGTGACCTTCAGCGGCAATTTGCCTGCCCGTTGCATTTTGTACATGGCAGTTGCGGTTTCTTCCAGCCCCCGATATGCCGCAATTTCTCCGGCAACCTCCGTCGCTCTGCCGCTTTTGTTTTGCGCAACCGCGCGTTCAAAAATTTCATAACGGTTTACGGTATTATGGAAGTGCGGGATCGCAATATGCAGTTTTTCTACGGGGTAATCGGCAAGATACATCTGAAATTCACCGAACGCCTTGCCCGCTTCCTCAATGATATCGGAATCGTCGGTGACATCGTAAGTGACGGAGTCGTCTATGAAGCGGTAGCAACGCCAGAATCCGGTTTCGTCGTCAAGACAGAACTTGCCGTCAGCACTCTTTTTGAAGTGCAGGACTTTTCGCTCTGCCTTCTGTCCTTCCGCCTTGATTTTGGAGCGGATGTATTCGGTTACGTCGGACACATTTTCCATGATTTCCGCGGGATTTTTGAAAACGAAAGTGTTGATGCGTTGCAAAATATAGCTTTTTTCCTCGTCGTCCCGGTCCAACACTACGCGGTATGTTGTGTTGATGTGACCGGCAGTCAGTACCTCGTACGTGCGGAATCTGCCGCCGATCTGAAATTTTTCGCAAACCGAACGGAGCAGCCTTTCTTCCATGGTTTTTCCTCCGAATTTTGTGGTAGTCAGGGATTCTTTCCCATTATAGCACGGATTTCCCTTTCGGTCAATGAGGACGGAAAGAAAAATTTTTCGTCGGAAATTTTGAAAAGGGTATTGCAATCCGGACAAATCTGTGATACAATATCGGTGTATTGCCGGAATGATGGAATTGGCAGACGTGCGGGACTCAAAATCCCGTGGTAGCGATACCGTGCGGGTTCGACCCCCGCTTCCGGCACCAAAGCCGCCAAAATCCGTGGGATTTTGGCGGCTCGCTTTTTTATCGATCGGTAAATGAAAAATTTTGCGAAAAGGCGGTTTGACTATGACTTCTTTCCTGATTCAGGCTGTCGGCGTTTGTGCGATGGCGGTGTTATTTTCGTCTTTTCAGTTTAAGCAACTGAAAATGCTGTACATTTTTCAGGCGGTTTCAAGTGCGCTTTTTGCCTTGCATTTCGGACTTCTCGGCGCAGTGACCGGGATGATCATGAATCTCATCGGCGTTCTGCGTTCGCTTATCCTCATGTGGGAAGGAAAACGATGGGCTTACAATCCCGTCATGCTGGGAGTATTTGTACTGGCGACGGTAGGGTGCGGTTCAATCGGATTTTCTTTTCCGATCAGCCTTTTCTGTGTGGGTGCCATGTGCATCAGTATGTTTACGCTTTGGTCGGGGAACGGCAGAACCATTCGCTTGTGGCAGTTGTTCTGTATTTCTCCGCTTTGGATTATTTATAATATTTTTGCGGGCGATATGCCGTCCTATGCCGGAATTTTGAATGAAATTCTGAATATGACCTCGGTTATTGTCTCGATTAAACGTTTTGGATTGAAAAATCTCGGTTCTGCTTGAAGAACGGGGGAACGTGCCGCTTTTTGAAAAAAGCGGCGCAAAAACTTTTATTGCGGTCTCGCCGGTTTGTTTTGCGGCACGGCGGCGCGTCTTTTTTGTTTGTTCAAAAGCTCTTGAAAAAACCTCACGGCGAGATCTATATAAAAGTTTTATGTCACTGTTGGGAGATGGAGGAATGTTCCCCTCGTTTTCTCCCTCAATCGATTGCGACGAGGTGAATACGGCGGGTAGCAAAATCGGCATTGAAGTCGATAAAATTGAAGCCCCCGTTCATGAGGGTGGAGCCGAGCAGAACGGTTCCGGTCTCCTCATCGCGGTAGTGACGCATGGGGTCAAGCCCTTCCGGACGCAGGAATCGGCGTTCTCTGGTATGTGCGCGGATGATGGTATAAAATACCAGTGCCTCGCTCTTGTCCTCCGACACAAATTCCCATGCTGCCGCCGAGCAGTCGCCCTCATTGGGCGCAATCAGGCGATAGAGATCGCCGGTATGAATCACTTTGTGGAATTTGTGATAGTCGGCAACCTGCTGTTTGACGATTTCACACTCTTCGGGGGTGAATTTTGTCGGGTCAAGCTCATAGCCGAACGTACCGCCCAGTGCCACATTGCCGCGCGTCTGAAGCGGGGTGGAACGACAGACCTGGTGGTTCGGACAGGCACTCACGTGTGCCCCCATGCCGGAGGCGGGGTAGCACATGGAGGTTCCGAACTGAATGTCCAGTCGCTCTATGGCATCCGTGTTGTCGCTTGTCCAGATCTGCGGACTGTAATAGAGCATGGCGGGATCAAAACGTCCGCCGCCGCTGGAGCATCCTTCGATCAGAAGATCGGGGTATCGCCGGGTCAGACGGTCAAGAAGGCTGTAAAGTCCGAGCATATAGCGGTGTGCCACTTCCTTCTGTCGCACGGCAGGCAGGTTGGCATTTCCGACCTCGGTGAAGTTTCGGTTGTAATCCCATTTGATGTATTCAATTTTTGCCGAATCGAGAATTTTGCTCATACTGTCGAAAATGTAGTCGACCACTTCGGGACGCGAAAGGTCAAGAACAAGTTGCCAGCGTCCGAGACTCATCGGTCTGCCGTCGATGTGCAGGCACCAGTCCGGATGAGCCCGGAAGAGGTCGCTGTCGGGTGAGACCATCTCCGGCTCAAACCACAGACCGAACTTCATGCCGATTTCATGAAGGCGGTCGGAGAGGTGTCCGAGTCCACGGGGCAATTTTTCCTCAAAGACGAACCAGTCGCCGAGCGAAGACTTATCGTTGGCACGTTTGCCGAACCAACCGTCGTCCAGAACCAGCATCTCAATTCCGAGAGAGGCTGCCTTTTCGGCAATGGCAATCAGTTTTTCTTCATCGAAATTGAAGTAGGTTGCCTCCCAGTTGTTGATGAGAAGCGGGCGTTTTTTGTCCACCCAGTCCCGGCGCAGCAGGTGTGTACGGTAGAAACGGTGAAAGACGCGGCTCATACCGCCGATTCCCTCATCCGAGTAGACCATGACCGCCTCGGGCGTATCAAAGACTTCTCCCGGTTCCAGATGCCATCCGAACCCGTCTGGATTCATTCCCATGAGGAAACGCGCGGAGGAAAAGGCATCGACATCCACATCTATGGTGAAGTTGCCGCTGTAGACAAAGTTGTAGCCATATGCTTCTCCGGACTTTTCGGTCGCGTCATGCGATACGATGGCGGCAAAAGGATTCTGGAAGTGTCCCGAAGAACCGCGGTTGCTGGAAATCGTCTGGGTGAGTTTGCCGAGCGGAGCGCGTGTGACATTCCGTTCGCGGCACCATCTGCCGGGCAGGTGGATCAGGTCGTAGTCCGAGGTATGGTAGTCGACGCAGGTGCTGAAGATTCTTTCAATTTCAAGCGGTCTTCCGGAGGCGTTCTTCACCGACACGCGGCGCGTGATGACGGGGAGATCCGAGAAAACCGAATAGTAAAGGGTGACTTCGGCGTTTGTGTGGCGGTCGACGCAGAGAATTTCCAGCGTCATGACCTCCTTTTCGGTGCCGAAGGTCGACGGCTGTCCCGGAATGGCGGGCTTGCCGGCGTAGATTTTATGGGAGACATAGTGGATCAGCGTGGCGTTGTGACCGTCGGCATCGCAGATACGCAGTGCCTCGGGGCGATAGTCGCCGGTTCCGAAGGTCGGGTATTCCTGCGGGGCGGAGTCAAGGGTAAATTTACCACCCGGGGCATAGTGGGGTTTGGCGGAAATGCCTGCCTGTCCGAACCGTTCCGCAAGATAGGCGACGTTGTCCTCAAAAAGCGGTTTGCCGTAATAGTAATGGACGAGGATTCCGTCCTCGTTCATACCGAAAACATAACTGGAGGCGGATGTATCCAGTTTGAATCTCTTTTTTTCGGAATTGTAAGTGATCATAAAAGTTTCCCTTCCTCATTTCCGGAATTTTCTTCAGTATACCAGTTTCCCCCCCAAATTGCAAGGGCTCGGGAAAATTTTTTCCGGAAAACCGAAAATGACTTTACAAATTCCGCGGAATGGGTTATAATGGAAGATAGAAATGTATATTCCGAAAAGGAGAAAGACATGAACGACGAAGAAATGACAGAACGGAAGGTCGATTCCGAAACCATTTATGTGGGGAAAGTCCTTCACGTCAAGCGGGATGAGGTCGAACTGCCGAACGGAAAACACAGCTTTCGCGAATATGCCGTACACAAGGGTGCGGTCTGCGTCCTTCCGTTGACCGACGAGGGTGAGGTCGTTCTCGTAAAACAGTATCGTTACGCCTGCGGACGCGTATTTCTCGAAATTCCCGCGGGTAAGCTGGAATCGGTGAACGAAGACCCGCACGAGGCGGCTTTGAGAGAGTTGCGGGAGGAAACGGGCGCACAGTGCCGAACGCTGACCCCGCTTGGGACTCTTATCTCATCTCCCGCCATTCTCACCGAGAAAATCCGGATGTACCTTGCCGAGGGACTGACTTTCGGCGAAACCGATCCGGACGAGGACGAATTTCTCGAAATTGTGAAAATGCCGCTTTGCGAGCTTGTGAAAAAGGTTCTTGACGGCGAGGTGGAGGACGCCAAAACCCAGACGGTGGCTTTGAAGGTGTGGGAGTTGCGTCGTGACCGCTTCGGGAAGGGAGATAAAACATGAAACTGAACACAAGACGGACTCTGTGTGTCGGCTTTGCTTTTTTCCTCATTTGTGCATTCTGGCAGGCGTATGACACCATCATTCCCAAGATTCTGACCGACAAATTCGGTATGCCGCAGAGCGTTTCTGGCGTGGTGATGGCATTGGACAATGTTCTTGCCCTCTTTCTCCTGCCCCTGTTCGGCGCGTTGTCCGACCGTACCGACACCCGTTTCGGAAAACGGACACCGTATATTGTCATCGGTACGATAATTGCCGTGACGGCACTGATTTTCCTGTCTTTTGCCGACACGATGCAACTGGACAATCTCGAACCCATCCGCGAAATGGACCGTGCTGCCATGGAGGAGCTTTACGACTCCAATCTGGAGATTTCCATGCCGGATTCGGTCGGCAAGGTGCGGTTGAGCAAGGTGATTGACCGTGATTCTTTTCTGAAAATCACCGACACAAGCTCGGCAGAGTACGCTGACTACGTGATTCCCGCGCGGCAGGCATACGCCGCCATGGCACGGCGGTCCAATCCCGCACCGCTTATTTGTTTTGTGGCAATTCTGCTGATCCTGCTGGTGGCGATGGGAACCTTCCGTTCGCCTGCCGTGGCACTGATGCCGGACGTTACCATGAAGCCGCTCCGGTCGGGTGCAAATGCCATTATCAATCTTATGGGTGCCGTGGGAGGAATCCTCATCCTGATTCTCGGGATTGTGTTCGGGACGGGAAAGGCGGAAAACGCTCTCATGAGTTACCGCTCCTTCTTCACGATTGTGGCGGGCATTATGGTGGTGTCGCTGGTTCTCTTTCTGGCGTTGGTCCGCGAACGCACGTGGTCGGAGGAGATGCTTCGGGACAGCGAACGCTACGGCATTGATGAAACCGACGAGGAAAAGAAGGCTTCCGGTGACAGAAAACTGTCGCGCGGTGAACGAATCTCTCTGATTCTCATTCTTGCCTCGGTCGTGCTTTGGTACATGGGTTACAATGCCGTTTCCAGTAAATATTCGGTCTACGCCGGGAAAGTTCTCGGGCTGGATTACAATATGACGCTTACCATCGCCAATGCCGCGGCAATCCTTTCCTACATACCCGTCGGAGCCATTGCCGCGAAGGTCGGCAGACGGAAGTGTATTCTGGCGGGTGTGGTCATGCTGTCGGTGTCGTTTTTTGCCGCGTCCTTCATGCGACAGGGCAGTTCGGTGATTCTCGCCGACATTCTCTTCGCGCTTGCCGGCATCGGTTGGGCAACCATCAACGTCAACAGCTATCCCATGGTGGTGGAGTTGTCGCGCGGCTCCGATATCGGACGCTACACCGGTTTCTACTATACCGCCAGCATGGCGGCACAGATCGTTACGCCCATTCTCAGCGGCGTGTTCATGGACATTCGCTTTACGCTTCTGTTCCCGTATGCCACGGTGTTTGTGGTCGGTGCTTTCTTCACCATGTTCTTTGTCAGGCACGGAGACAATAAGCCCCAAAAGGTCGGAAAAACCGGCTGAACAGTTCCGAAAAAACGAAAAGAGGACGTGTTATGGTAGGAATTATCATAATTCTTGTGATTTTGCTGTTGCTGGCTTTGGCAGCCTGGCTTATCATGCCGCGTGTTGCCGCCAAGCCGGATGCTGCGCCGGTTCTCTGCGACTATGCGCACCGCGGGTTGTTCGACAATAAAACACTGCCCGAAAACTCGCTCGGAGCTTACCGCGCGGCAATGGAGCACGGCTTCGGCATCGAACTTGACGTACAGCTTACCGCTGACGGAGAGGTCGTCGTGTTTCACGATTATACGCTTACGCGGATGTGCGGGAAAAACGAAAAAATTACCGATCTTACGCTTGCGGCACTTCGCAAGGAACGTCTGTTGGGAACCGAGTACACCGTACCGACGCTTCGGGAGGTGCTGAAGCTGGTGAACGGTCGTGTTCCGCTTCTGATTGAGTTGAAAGGCGAAAGCACGGATGACTCGCTCTGCTGGGTTCTTGCGCCGATTCTGGACTCCTATGCAGGGGATTATTGCATTGAATCCTTCAATCCGATGCTTCTTCGATGGTTCAAGCGACACCGTCCCGATGTGGTGCGCGGGCAACTTGTTACCAATCTGATGAAAGAAAAGAGAGAGGGAAACCGTGTTTTGAATTTTGCACTTTCTCACCTTTTGTTGAATCTTCTTTCCAGACCGGATTTTATTGCCTGCAACGGTCGGTTTCAGCGTGATTTTGTTGTTTGGCTTTGCCATACCGTGTTCGGCGCGCCGCTCTTTCTTTGGACGGTTCGCCACCCCGAGGCGATGCAGATCAATCGTCGGCACGGCATCTTTTCGATTTTTGAAGGCTTTGTGCCGAAACGATAACGAGAGCAGGGGAGCGAAAGCGGAGGGAACCCTTTTCGGGAAAAGGGTTCCCTCCGCTCCGTTTCCGCGCTCACGCGGAAACGTTCACACCACCTTCCCAAAAGCTCTTGAACAAAAGGGAAAAGGTGCGTCGCCGTGATGTAAAACGAAACGGCGAGACCGCAATAAAAGTTTCGCCCGCCTTTTCAAAGGCGGCGCGGTCAAGGACGCGGAGTCCTTGTCGCGCTCCGCAGAACGCGAAATTTCTCATCGGCGTTTCTTTTTGCTTAGCTTTTTCTTTGCGCCTTTGGCTTCAAAGAAAAAGCGGCTGAGAAGTTTGCGAGGGAGAACGTTGGGGAGCCTTTTGCAAAAGGCTCCCCAACGTTCTCCCGTTCTTCTTATCCTTCCGGTGTCATTCCCCTTTCGGGGCATTGCGGATGGCGTTCAGAAATTCGTCGTCTGCCTGAATCCGGATTCGGACGGGCGTTTTGCTGTCGGGACAATCGCGTCCGTCGAATTCCAGAAGATAGGAGTCCTTCGGGGCAATGTCCACACAATAGTTGTAGATCTTGGGTTGGCGTGTGTTTTGCGATTTCGGCATTTTTTTGTAAGTGTCCCACGGCGTAACCGATACAAGAGAGGCTGTCGATAGACGGCAAACCAAAAGCGAACCGCTCCGCGAAAGCTCGTAGACATTGAAGTCCCAACCTTCATCGTCCTTTTCTATGCGGTAGCAGTAGCAACGGAACAAATAGCGGACGCAGATCATAATGGCGGCGGTCATGACGGCAAACGATGCGCCTTGTACGGCAAAACGGTAGGGAAGTCCTTTATAGGCGGAAAGCGCGAAAATGACAAGCGACACAACGAACAAAATCGTTGCCGTCCGTTTGGCGCGGTTGGTCTGCCTCGATGGGATGTACTGAAACATGGAATCACCTCACTTTATCAGATCGCCGACAACTTCGGCGGCAATGGCAAGTCCCGCGGCGGCGGGCGGAAAAATCACGCTGGCGGGCGTTCGCGCGTCCCCGGAGGGTTTGCGCGGCGGCTCGTCGGAAAAGACGACCTTGAGAGAGTCGATTCCGTTTTTGCGACAAAGCGTTCTCATGGTCTTGGCAAGCGGACAGACCGACGTTTCATAAATGTCGGCAACCGCAAAGCGCGTGGGGTCGAACTTGTTGCCCGCGCCCATGGAGCAAAGAATCGGGACGTTTGCATCTTTGGCACGTTTGACAAGCTCCAGTTTGCCCGCGACGGTGTCGATGGCATCCACGACGTAATCGTAATCGGTAAAATCAAATTCGGAGGCGGTCTCGGGCAGGTAAAAGACAGAACGCGCGTGAACCTTGCAGTCGGGATTGATGTCAAGGATGCGCTCGCGGGCAACTTCGACCTTCGGACGACCGAGGGAAGTGTGCGTGGCAAGAATCTGGCGGTTCAGGTTGGACAAAACCACGACGTCGCTGTCCACAATCGTCAATTCGCCGACCCCGGTGCGGGCAAGTGCTTCAACGACATAGCCGCCGACTCCTCCGACGCCGAACACGGCAACATGGGTGTGGCGGAGTTTTTCAAGGGCTTCGGCACCGAGCAGTCGCTCGGTGCGGGAAAATTGTTCGGACATAAGGGTTCCTTTCCAATTTCGGGCGTTTTGCGGGGATTTTTCGGGGTTACAGTCTGATACTGATTTCCCCCGTGGCAATACGGCGCGGGGTTCCGTCGGTGTCGACGGTGCACAGCGTTCCGTCATCGTCAATTCCGACAACGAGGGTGCGGTTACCGTCCGGAAGAGAGACCTCACGTCCGAGAACCAGAGAACGTTTGCGATATTCCTTCATATGTTCGGTGCCGCAGAGGTCGGCACGTTCAAGCCGCGCGAGGATTTGCGCCGCAAGGCGGTTGCGGTCGGGGACTTTGCCGCAGGCACGCTCCAGAGAGGTGACGATTGGGGCAAGTTCCGGCGGAAATGCACAGTCGGACACATTGATGCCGATTCCGAGAACCGCCAAGCCGTTTCCGACTCCTTCGGCAAGAATCCCGCACAGCTTTTTTCCTTCAAAATACAGGTCATTTACCCATTTTATCCCCACTCTGAGTCCGCAAACCGCCTCAATCGCATCCGCAGTCACCACCGCGGCAAGAGTTGTCAGCTTTCCGGGATTCACCTCGGCGGGATGGAGGAGGGTACTGAGGTACAGCCCGCTTCCGGGGGGAGAGAAGAAGGGGCGACCGAGTCTGCCGCGTCCCGCGGTCTGGGTTTCGGCGAGGAATGTTGTGCCGGCAGGCGTGCCGTTTTTGGCGTGCTCCTTCAGCAATTCATTCGTGGATCCGACCGTCTGCAACACCGTGACGCGGTGTGCGTCAATTCCGCAAAGGCGGGCAATGGTTTCCGCGTCGAGCGGAGAAGGGACATGGTTCACCATTTTTCGTTGCTGTTGTGATAGGGGGTGCCGATAAAGCCGACCTGACGGAAATCGTCGACATTATGGCGGACTAGGTAGTCTATGTAAGAGGCAACCATTTTGGCAGTAAGAAGATAGCCCGTCGGATTCATATGATTGCTGAGATAGAAAGTCTTTTTGAACGCTTCATCGTACACGGGACCATAGCGGTTGAGGTCGATGACGTAACAGAAATCCATTTTATCGGCAATGGCACGCATCAATGCTGCCTGCTCGTCCGAGTGTTTGCTGCCGCGCGGCATGGTCATGAGGAAGAAGCGGGATTTCGGGGAAATTTCGCGGTAGCGGCAGAGAAGTCTGCCGAAATAGCCGGCAAAGGTTTCGGAGTTTTTGGACGGGTCTTCAAAACAGATGTCGTCTATGGTGCCGCAGGGCATACCGCCTGTGTCATTGACACCGAGTGCGAATATATACGCCTGTGCGGCAAGTGCAGGGTCGAAAAAGCCGTTTTCTTCACCAAACGAGTTGAGGTACCATTTTGCGGTCATGCCGCCGCGGGAAAAATTGTAAACCTTGCACCCCGCCATGCGGGCAAGATACTGTCCCCAAGAGTAGTCATAATAATCATGGTAGCCTTTTTTTCCGTCTTCGTCGAGCGATTCAAACTCTCCCGACGACAAGCTATCGCCGACGCACGCGATGGTGCGGAAAATCGCGGTAAAACCGCCGTCGGCTACCATTCTGTCAAGTGGTTTTTCTTCGGGATCTGCCAAAAATTGTTTTAAGTCCATGATGTTTCCTCTGCAATATATTTTTTCTTATTGTAGCACACCCTTTTTGCCTTGTCAAGAGAGAACGAGAGAGAGGAAAACGGGGGAACGTGCCGCTTTTTGAAAAAAGCGGCGCAAAAACTTTTATTGCGGTCTCGCCGTTTTGTTTGGCGTTGCAGCGGCGCGTCTTTTTCCCTTTGTTCAAGAGCTTTTGGGAAGGTGGTGTGAACGTTTCCGCGTGAGCGCGGAAACGGAGCGGAGGGAAGCCCTTTT
>CAKSSY010000061.1 GCA_934489945.1 uncultured Eubacteriales bacterium | reverse complement strand
AGACGGTTGGGTCGTATATCAAAACGGTATCCGACTGCATCTTCCCATTACCATTGATATGGCAAAAGGCTATGAAATTTATCGGTTGTTTGCAGACACCGTAAGTCAAGATTGAAAAATCCCCCTCCGGCGCGATTGCGCCGGAGGGGGATTTTCTATCAGAAACCGAATGCAGAAAGCAAATCGCCTTCATCCAACTGAAACGCATTTCGTCCGAAAACCGCCATGGGATAGTCCGCAAACGCTCTATCAGACCGTATGCCGAGGGTTGTATAAGGAAAAAAGACCAATTTATCAAAAGCGGTTTCCAGGGATTTACTGTCGCTACGCGGAACATACGTCAGTTCCACCCGAAACGAATCACGTTCAAGCATAGGTTGATATTGTTCCGGAGGCAAACCGCCGAAAGTCTGATAAAAATTGTAGTGATACAAAGCATTGTTATAAAAGTTTATCAAGCGAACCAAGCGCGGATCATAGGGATCCAAAGCCGTTTCGGTTCCATCTTTATACAGTGTAGCAGTAACCGGAATCGTGTGTACATCCGGATACTCGATATAATGGTCATCGGGAATCTTGGGCAGAAGGGTAGCCCAGTCAACCTCATCCGCATTGTGACAATTCGATGGAATCTTATACATGGTCGGAAAGCCGTTGGAATCCGTTTCCCCGCAAGCACATAACGTCAGCAAGATCAAAAGCAGTGCAGACAAACAAAGTAAGACTCTTTTCATAGTACTCCTTCCAAAATTATAAAAACTAAATTCATTTTATAGATTTATAAATTATGGTGAAATCCTGTGCTTCCCATGCAGGAATACAGAAATTCACTCTTGGGTTCAAATCGTCGGAAACACAAGACACGCTTTCTTCCAGAAATTTCCATCAAGTATTTTCATGTATATTATTAAATATGGTTATTATGCCATACCGGTGAAAAAATGTCAATCCCATTATTGTAAAAATTAGGGAAATTTTTGACTTTCGCATACCGTTTTTCGACATTTTGGCAAAGGAATACGGGAGAAAAAACGCGTTTTGCGCGTTTTTTCTCCCGATACAATTTTTGGTTTCGGAACGGAAAACTACAGAATCCTATTCTTTTTCGGAGTTCATAGACAAAAGCGTGCCGATACGCACGCAAAGAAAGACGAAAGAATCGGCACTTCCGTCTCCCAAAAATTCCCGGGGCAATCCTCCCGTCAGAAAGGAAAAAATCCCCCTCCGGCGCGATCGCGCCGGAGGGGGATTTTCTATCAGAAACCGAATGCAGAAAGCAAATCGCCTTTATTCAACTGAAATGGATTTCGTCCGAAAACCCATATGGGGTAATTTGCAAACGCTCTATCGGTCCGCTCACCAAGAACTTGGTCAGGGAAAAAGATCAATTTGTCAAAATCGGTTTCCGGAGAATTATCGCCGCTGCGCGGAACATACGTCAACTCCACACGAAACGTGACATTATCCAGCATATATTGATATTGATCCGGAGGCAGACCACCGAAGGTCTGATAAAAGTTATAGTGATACAAAGCGTTGTTATAAAAATTTATCAGGCGAACCAAACGCGGATCATAGGGATCAAGGGCGGTTTCGATTCCGTCTTTATGCAGCGTAGCAGTGACCGGAACCGTATGCACACCGGGATACTCGATATAATGGTCATCGGGAATCTTGGGCAAAAGGGTATCCCAGTCCACCTCATCCGCATTGTGACAATTCGACGGAATCTTATACATGGTCGGAAAGCCGTTGGAATCCGTTTCCCCGCAGGCACACAACATCAACAGAACAAAAAGTAACGCAGACAAACCAATTAAGATTCTTTTCATAAATACTCCTTTCCGAATGAGAAAAACCAAATTCATTCCCTTTATAAAATATGGCGAAATCCTGTGTTTTCCAAACAAAAGCACAGGATCCCACTCCCGGGGGCAGACTGTCGGAAACACCGCAAATACTTCCTTTCGAAGTTACGGCTTTTGAGTATATTTTACTATATATCACTATGTTTAGTATGCCATAATTGTGAAAAAATGTCAACCCTGTTCTTATAATTTTGAGAAAATTTTCTTGATTTTTCCATGCCAGGTTTCAACAGTTTGGCAAAAATTCGGGAACGGTTCTCCGTCAACCCTTTTGCAGTGGGCATTTCTGTCCGATTTTGACGGAGGAGAACGGATGATTCCGTATCCGGCTGTTACATCCAGTCAATCGCCACGACCGCAATTTCCAAAAAGCTGTCAGAACCGCAAAAAAAGTGCAAGAAAAAATCTTTCCCTTTTGCATTATCCCCAACATTTTCCAAAACACATACAATTTTCCAATTCGTCCGACTACCTCTTGGGGGGTTTTTTTGATTCATTTGCACAAAAAAACTACAGAAATGTAAAATAATGGTATTTAAGATTGACAAATTGGTAAATGTTGGATATAATGGAATTGTCAGGATAATCTGTGGGCGTTTCCGATACACGCATCTGCCCTCCTTTTCGGACAAACTTCCCGAACGTGGACATTAGATGTCCACGTTCGAAGGTAAGATGAGGGGCAGAAAGGAGAAGGAAAAATGATTATAGAGACAGAATATGAAAAAAAGACCCTATTATCTGCCACCGAATATCTGGCATTGGAAAAATTGTTTCTTTGCTCCGGAGCCGAAAAAATTGTCCAGATGAATTATTTCTTCGACACGGAAAAAGAAACCCTCAGAAAGGAAAACACAACCTGTCGGATCCGGGAAATCAACGGCGTGTTGCGCGGAACCGTCAAATATCACGAAAACAAACAAAACAGAGAAGAAAACTTTGCGGTCGACATCCTTCCGGTCTGGTTTGTCCGCAACAACACCCTCCTGATCCGCAAGGGCAGCCTGATGACACTTCGGTATCAGTGGAAGCTCTCTGACGATATTCTCATCGCGTTGGACAGCAATTCTTATCTGAGCGAAACGGACTATGAGCTGGAGGTGGAATATCCGCCGAATCGGGAAAAAGAGGCTTGCGGCGTCCTTGCCCTGCTGGCACTTCTGGCAGGCAATAACGGATTTACGCCGAATTCGCTCTCCAAGTCCGAAAGATTTTTCAGAAAACTCAATCGGGAAAACAGAAAGGAAGGAAAAAATGAAAATGTTGCTTGCTGAAATTTGCCGTCCCCTTTTTCTTCTGTTTCTGATCCTGTTCGTCGGAACCCTCGTGGGAATGATCCGGATACGCGGCATTTCGTTGGGACTGGCAAGTATTTTGATTCTTTCGATTCTGACCGGATATCTGCTTCCGTCGGAAATTACAAACGGCGGATTTCCGGATACCATGAAATTGTTCTCATCCTTCGGAACCTCCCTGTTTTTGGCGGTTGTCGGACTCTCGGCGGGATACGAATGGGCAAAAGGCGAAAGAAAAAAAAGAATCGCCTCCTTCTTAATCGGCGGCGGAATGGTGCTTCTGAATTTCCTGTCGGCACTTCTGATCGGACAGTTGGATTCCGTCATAAATGAAAGTTGTCTGTTCGGCACTTTCTGCGGTGCCATGACAAGTACACCGGGACTGGCAGCCCTTTGCGAAAGCAATCATATCCTCACCGCCTCGGCGACTGTCGGGTACGGCGGTGCCTATCTGTTCGGCGTGATCGGCGTGGTTCTGTTCGTACAACTGATGCCCCGCGATACCGAT
The DNA here is from genome assembly GCA_934489945.1 of uncultured Eubacteriales bacterium. Taxonomy (GTDB): domain Bacteria; phylum Bacillota; class Clostridia; order Oscillospirales; family CAG-272; genus RGIG8775. The sequence continues at coordinate 7,541 of CAKSSY010000061.1, read as the reverse complement.
TCTCTTCCGGTCGCGGAAAAGGCGTGTGTCCAAAACGACGAGAACGCCACCCTGTTGACCGGCATGGCAAGTCTTTGCGCCGTAATCGTATGCGGTCGCATATTGGGAACCGTCCGACTTCCCGTTTCCTCGTTTTCTCCGGGCACCTCCGGTGGTATTCTTTGCTCGGGTATGTTGATTGGACATCTTTCCAAAAAGTGTTTCGGAAAAAGACTTCTTGAGAAAAAGTCCGCCGAGGCATTTCGCAATCTCGGTCTTGCCGTGTTCTTCGTCGGAACGGGGGTTCCGGCAGGCATGACTCTTCTGTCCGGTTTTTCGGCACGCTCTCTTGCTTACGGAATCCTGTTTACCCTGTTCCCGATCCTGCTTGGCTATCTTTTGGTGCGAAAAATTTTCCCGCACTCGGTTGACACCGCCCTCTGCATTGTCTGCGGCATTATGACGAGTACACCGGCAATCGGTGTTCTTTGGGGGCAGAAAAACCGGAACGTCGACACGGTTTCCTATTCTCTGTCCTACACCGGCGCACTGCTTGCAATGGTTTTTTCCATGCGAATATGTGCCGTTTAACCGTCCGGTGGAAAGCGCAGCGGAAAGACGAAAAAGGCTGCTTGAAACACTCTGTGAGAGACGACATGATACACGATTGAGACTTGCAGAAGAATATCATGTTTCCGAAAGAACGATTCGACGGGATATTGAAATTATCAGTACCTACGCCCCTCTTTACACAGAACCCGGTAAGTATGGCGGCATTTTCGTAATGGATGGTTACTACCTGCACAAAAGTTACCTGAGCGAAACGCAAGAGAGTACACTAAACAAAATTTTACTCCTTTCCTCACAAGGAGAAAACATTCGTTTGAGCGATCATGAGATCGCAGACATCCGGGACATACTCAAAAAATATACCGTCCCCAAAACAAAGAAAGAAAAGGTAAGAATATGAAGAAAGAAAAAAAGATTATTCTGGAATTGGCAAAAGGCAGATATGCCGATGCCGACCGTTTGCAAAAATTATTGGCAGAAGATTTTTGCTGTCCGGACGTTCTCGGTCAGCTGATATACAACCGACTGGGCGGAATGGCGTATGATGCCCTGCTACATAATCAACTGCTTTCCGCCGTTCCCGGTGAAATGAGAAAGGCTCTCGGCGAAATCCATGAAGCCAATATCGCAAAGGGACGTTCTTTCGGACAAGCTGTGACACAACTGTATGAAATCCTGCACGGGCTGGAGTTGGAATATGTCATGCTCAAGGGTGTCGGTCTGATCGGTCTGTATCCCGAGGGCTACCGTACCTCAAATGACATTGATCTGTTGGTAAATCCCACCGGGGTTTCGCTGTTTTGCGAAAGACTGACCAAGGCAGGATTCCGGCAGGGATACTTGAAAAACGGAGAAATCCTGCCGGCAACCCGGGAACAAATCATTTCCTCCCGTATGTTGCGGGGAGAAACCGTCCCTTTTATCAAAAGAATCGATCTGCCGTTTATGAAATATCTCGAAGTGGACGTAAACTTCTCTCTGGATTACGCCCCCGAAACGGGCGAAACCATCTGTGAAATCCTGCAAGCCGGAGAAGAGGTCTTTCGCGGCACGGCACATGCGAAACTGCCGCAAAAAAGCGATTTTCTGATTCATCTGTGTGCACACCTGTTCAAGGAGGCAACCTCCTACCCGTGGGTAGAATCGGGAAAGGACACCCTGCTGTACAAGTTCTGCGACATTTATACGGTTCTGCAAAAGTATACCGATGAAGATTACGAAGCGTTCTGTGCGCGTGCCGGATTTCTCGACGTGAAAAAGGAATGTTATTTTGCCCTTTTCCGTACCAAAGAGCTGTTCGGCAAACTGCCCGGACAGGGCAACCGGTATCTCGCGTCTCTCAGACCGGACAAAGTCGGCTATATGAACGAGATCCGCTCCGCCGCGGAAAAGAAGACCTATTTCAATCCGGTTCCGTTCGTTTCGTGGGTTTTTTATCCCCGCAGCAAAAAGATTCGCCTGCTGACCGGGGAGAAGGAGAACCGAAAATGAGAAGACTCAATATGTTCCGACACGGGAAAAAAGGCAGACTTATTACCTTTTGCGGATTGGACGGAAGCGGCAAGACCACCTTGATCCGCAAACTGACCGAGTATCTCGGTGAAAAAAACGAGCCTGTCTTTCTGACGAAACAACCGACCGAACAAATCCGGACCTCCGGCATTTTCCGCTCTTTCATGGACACCCCGGATGCGGCAGAGCATTTTGAATACCGCAGTCTTTCCCTGATGGCGGCGGCGGACAGAATTGAACACGCCAACCGTGTCATTCTGCCGGAGCTGGAGGCGGGAAAAACCGTAATCAGCGATCGGTACTTTTACTCCTGCCTTGCCAATCTGATTGCGCGGGGATACGGAGAAGACGCGTGGATTTATGAAATCGCCGAATCCATTCCCATGCCGGATCTTGCCATATTTGCAGACGTAGATACCGACACGGCAATTGCCCGGATCCGCCGGCGTCCCGACGAAAAAGACAGCTACATCGACCGCGCATTTCAGCAAAAATTGCGGGAGCTGTACCTGCAGATTGCCGAAATCAACCACGGAATTATCATTCCCACCGGAACCGATCCCGAAATCAGTTTTCGCGCGGTTCTCGAACAAATCGCATAAGGAGGTACTGTTTTCTATGAGACGAAAAGACAAAGAAGCCGTTCTGACATTGATTGCCAAAATCGGCGGCGCGCCGTCCGTTGAGGAAAAGGCGTTGTTCGGAAAGGATGTAAACGTTGACAGCCTCGGAAAGGTCACACTGCTGCTTCAGTTGGAAGAGACATTTGGCTTTGAGCTGAGTGAAGACGACATGAATCCGTTCGGACTTCGCGGAGCGCAGGACGTATTGGCACTTGTGGAAAAACATTTGAGTGCCAAAACCTGAAAATTCCGAAAGATACCACACAGTGTCTTTCATCCGGTCAAAAAGGAGCTGTTAAAAAACTTGATGTTTTTAACAGCTCACCAAAATGCCGGTCGGAATTCCGGCATTTTGAATGCGATCTTGGTTGTTTTTCCCTCTGTGACGTTGTTTTTTCGACCTTCTTGGCGGCAAAACGGCGGCTGAAAGCCGCCGAGACCAAAGTCGTCGGGGGTGTTAAAAAACTCAAAATGAGTTTTTTAACACCCCCTTCGGCACGGAATCCCACACCGGAAAATTTGGGATTTGCGGCAGACTTACAATCGGTCGATCTCCTCCAGCCAAACCGCCGACGACGCATCGGACGGCATACGCCAGTCGCCGCGCGGCGAGAGCGTGACCGATCCGACCTTGGGGCTGTCTGGCATACAGGAACGTTTGAACTGCTGTGAGAAAAAGCGTCTTGTGAAAACGCGGAGCCAGTGGAGAATTGTGTCCTTGCTGTATTCGTCGGCAAACGCCAGGTTTGCCAAACGATAAATTTTACCCGGTGTACTTCCGTAGCGAAGTGTATGATAAAGGAAAAAGTCATGAAGCTCATAAGGACCGACCAGATCCTCGGTCTTTTGTGTCATATTTCCGTCCTTATCCACGGGCAACAGCTCGGGAGACACGGGCGTATCCAGAATGTCGTACAGAACATCCGAGAGCGGTTTCGGACAATTTCCCGCCTCATAGCGGACGATATAACGTACCAGCGTTTTCGGTACCGATGCGTTTACGCCGTACATAGACATATGATCGCCGTTATACGTTGCCCATCCGAGAGCCAATTCCGAAAGATCGCCCGTGCCGATCACGAGTGCGTTTTCCTTATTGGCAATATCCATCAGAACCTGTGTGCGCTCACGTGCCTGTGAATTTTCAAACGTAACATCATAGGTCTTGTCATCCTGCCCGATGTCGGCAAAATGGCAACGGACGGCAGCGGTAATATCCACCGTGCGGAGCGTGGTGCCTAGCTCCTCGCAGAGCTTGACCGCATTGGACTTCGTCCGCTTTGTCGTGCCGAAACACGGCATGGTCACCGCAAGAATGTCCTTGTGCGGACGCCCTAAAATATCCATAGCGCGCACCGCGACAAGAAGAGCAAGCGTACTGTCCAGTCCGCCCGAAATACCGATAACCGCCCCCGCCGCGTGTGTGTGTTCCAAACGTTTGGCAAGCCCGTGAGACTGAATCCGGAGAATCTCCTCGGCACGTTCGCGCAGTTTTTCGTCTGCCGGCGGCACAAAGGGGTTCTTTTCAATCCCAACCGAAACCGAAAGCGTGCGAATCTCCTGCCGGAACGTAATACGGCGAAGGTTCCCTCCCGTCGAAAAAGTGGTGTTGCGATGACGGTCATAGGCAAGATGTGCGGTGTCGATCTCGGTAACCGTCAGACTCTTTTCCTCAAAAGGAAGACTCTCGGCAAGAATCCTGCCGTTTTCGGCAATGAGATGGTGCGCCGAGAACACCATATCCTGTGTGGACTCGGAGGGCGCAGCGTTGGCATACACATAGCCGCAGATGAGTCTCGCCGAGGTAGAGGTCACGAGCAATCGACGGTATCCCGTCTTGCCGATCAGCTCATCGGACGCCGACGGATTGGCAATCATCGTTGCACCGCCCATGCAAAGTGCCTCGGAGGGAGGCGCGGGGGCCCAAAGATCCTCGCAAAGCTCGACACCGACCACATAGTTTTCCAGTTCGCTGTGTGCAAACAGCAGGTCGGTACCGAACGGAACCTCCCCGTCGCCGAAGGGAACCGTCATGTTCACAAGTCCCGCCCCGGAGGAAAACTGCCGTTTTTCATAGAATTCGCCGTAGTTCGGCAGGAAGGTTTTGGGAACGATGCCGAGGAGTTTTCCGTCGCACGCGACGGCGGCACAGTTGTAAAGTTTTCCGCGGACACGAAGCGGAAGTCCGAACACGACGACGGGATAACGTCCCGACGTACTTTTGACAATCTCCTCCGCCGCACGTCGGGCACCGCCGAGCAAAGCGTCCGAAAAAAACAAGTCGCCGCAGGTATAGCCCGTAACGCAAAGTTCCGGCAGCACCAGCAGGTTCACACCCGCTTCCTCCGCCTCCCGGATTCTTGCCATGATCCGTTCGCTGTTTTTGGCGGTGTCGGCAACCGTGATCTCCACGTTGCCCGTTGCCGTCCTGATCCATCCGTCTCTCATGTTTTTTCCTCCTCCGTGTTACCGGAATAATCATAGAAATTATACCATGTCCTCCGTATTTTGTCAAGGGCGGAGGAAATACAAAAGCCGTTGACAAAGCGGTGCAGGAAGTGTTATAATGTTCTGAAAAAATGTTTGAAAAGGACAAAGAAACGGAGGAGATACCGTGTTTTTTCAGTCGGATTCCCACGCACTCCGCTTTCTGGAGGCTTTTAGTTATACCGAGGGTGGCGGTGTGAACCGTGTGAACGGGCGGAACTACTGTGCACTATCGTTTCGCCGCGAGGCGACCGACACCGTTTTTGAAACGGCAGAAGGAAAACTATCGGTTCGGACGGGAGATCTCCTGTTCGTTCCGGCACGTCTCGGGTATGTGCGGCGAACCGCGCGCGATTCGGTGTTTGTTGCATATTTCCAGCTTTTCGGAGAGGATTACGCCGCCCTTGAAAGTTTTTCCCCGGCAGAACCCGAAAAATACGCTGCCCTTTTCAACCGCCTCCTTTGCATCTACGAGGAGGGTGGGGCGGACAGCCGCCTTATGGGATCGGCAATCCTGTACGAAATACTGGCATCGGTCTGTCTGGAAAAGGCATCGGAAGCACCGGTCAGTGCCGATTATCTGAAAATTCGTCCCGCCTGTGAACGGATCCGTTCGGGATATTGCGACCCTTCGATTTCGGTAGCGGAGCTGGCAACCCTGTGCGGCATGAGTGAAGTCTGTTTCCGTAAAATATTTGAACGCGAATTCGGAATGCCGCCCCGCCGCTATATCACCGACCTGCGGATTCAGAAGGCAATTGCCATGCTGTCATCTCCCTACTATTCGTTGTCGGAGATTGCGGAAAAGACCGGTTTTTGCGATGCCAAATACTTCGGTACGGTTTTTCGGCGTTCTACAGGCATGACCCCCGCCAAATTTTCGGTTTCGCCCTGCCGGATGGACGCAAGGGGAACATAAAAGGCGGAAGAACGGCTGGAGCTTTTTTCAAAAGGTTCCCGACCGTTTTCAAAATCTGAAAAAAGAAAAAGGTTGTTCCGCCGTAAAGTCCGCAAAGACCTTATCGCAAAACAACCTTTTGTTTTCATCATTTTCCCGGGCTCCCCAACGTTCTCCCTGTTCCCCTGTTGGCATCAGAACGCCACCGTGTACTTCTTCAGAAGTGCAACGGGATGATAGGAGAGCTTGGAGACGCGCAGACCGGGATCTCCGACATCCTCCTCGCGATTGATAAACCGGACATCCCCGGTCGCATAGCGCGAAGCGAAGGATTGAACCGTCATCTGATAGGCACCTTTGACATTGCGGTCAGCCTTCTCTATATGCGTGAAGAGCGTGTCGCCGACAATTTCACCGAGTGAAAAGCCGACCACCCTGCCGTCGGCATACAGAACGCCGCCGAACATCCCGTATTCATCCAAGTGCAAAAGAACCTCCGAAACCTTTCGGTTCTCTTCCCGTTCAAATTCCGTGGCGTCGGGAGAGAGCTTATAGGTATTGGCAAAAAAATCCGTCACATCGGGCAGATTGTCCGCCGTCAGGTCGGTGTAGGAAAAACTCTGCACGGCACGTTTGAACTGGCTGATCTGATTTCGCTGACCGCTGAATTTTTTTCCGGCGAGGGTGGCAAGGTCGGAAGCGTTATAGAGATAGTCGGCAAAATCAACCTGCTCCGTAACGACGGCATCCGGACAGACTTGTCGGAACCACGACAGACAGGATTCGGGAATGGTGCAGAAGCAGATCCTGTCATTCTGTTCCCGGGCAAGGCGGGCAATTGCATCCACTGTGGCATCCGCGGTGTCGGCGACAAGCGGAAGATTGTAATAGACAGTTCCGTCCGCGCTGTGAAGAGCGGAGTAAAAAACACCATCCGAGACGGTATATTTCATTTTGAAATAATCGCGCCACATGAACATACCGCCAACGGTAAAGTCGCAGGTGCGAAACGGCGCAGACAAAAAAAAGGGACGTACCCTGCCGATATCAGCGAGGGTAAGGGGTTGAAATTCCATAAAAAACTCTTTTCCGGGGCGTTCCCATAATTTGATGATATTGTATCACATCTTCCCTGTTTTGTCAATTCGTGCGAAAACAATTGGCAGAAAAGAACCGAAAAGAGATTGAAAACAGGCGAAAAACCCATCGACAGCGATGTGTGAAAGGAGATCAAAAAAAATTCAGAAATTTCAAAAAAAGTGTTGACAAGCAGAAAGCTTTGTGGTATAATAACACACGTCGCCGATACGAAACGGGAGCATAGCTCAGCTGGGAGAGCACCTGCCTTACAAGCAGGGGGTCATAGGTTCGAGCCCTATTGTTCCCACCAAACATTCGGCCCGGTAGTTCAGTTGGTTAGAACGCTAGCCTGTCACGCTAGAGGTCAGGGGTTCGAGTCCCCTTCGGGTCGC
>CAKSSY010000060.1 GCA_934489945.1 uncultured Eubacteriales bacterium | reverse complement strand
ATCCGGCGTTATCCCGATCTGATTATAACCTTCACCGCACGGCGGAAAGTACAATCTTGTTGTCACCTTGAGTCCTCCGTCAATGCCAAAGCGCGATAGCGAGTATATTGACTGCATGGAGCCTTTTCCGTAACTTTTTTCGCCGATAATCGTTCCCAACGAATAATCCCGGAACACCGCCGTCAAAAGTTCTGCCGCACTTGCCGTATTTCCGTTAATAAGAACCGTAAAAGAATAACCGCGATACATTCCGATTTCATTTTCCGAAACATCACAGGTCACATATTCGTCACTGTTTTTTCGCACCTCGGTTTTATAAACGGTTTTTCGCCCTGCCTTATCGGCAGTGCTCAGAATGACATCTCCTTTTTGAAGAAAATAACTGGCACAGGCAATCACAGAGGCAAGATCACCACCGCCGTTATCGCGCAGATCAAACACAAAACGTCCGATTCCCTGTTCAATGAGCAAATTCATACAGGTTTTGAGTGCCTGAGGCGTTGTCAGATCAAATTGCGGAATCGTTACAATCCCAACGGAAGGATCTGTTTCGGAAATGCGACATGTCACCGTTTCCGTCAGAATTGTTTCACGCAGAACTGAGATCTCAATTTGTTTTTTTTCTTTGTTTTCTTCGCGAAACAACGACAAACCTACCGATGTTCCTACCTCACCGCGTATCAGCTCCGACGCTTTCGTGTAAGAAACATCATTCAAAAGCGTTGTTTTTTCATCCGCCGTAATCGCATAAATTTCATCTCCGACACGAATGCCTGCTTTTTGTGCCGCTGATCCCTCTCGGACAGCCGTAATCTTCATAACACGATAAAGCTTCGACTGATAGCCGGTCTCGGTTTTTTCCACTGTTACTCCGATTCCCACATAGTGACCTTCATTCCTGTCATTCAAAGCGGCAAATTCCTCGGCATCATAATACACCGTATACGGATCGCCGGAAGATCCGACATATGCTTTGAGTGCCTCGTTCAGCATCGCATCATAATCCGGATCATAATAGGCAACATTGTCGAGATATTGTCTCAAAACGCGGAAGCGATAAGCAACATCAGTTTCCTTTGTCGTATAATGATTTATCGTAACCGAAAAGGTAATCATAACGGAAAGTAAAACCGCCCCCAACAAAACAACTGCAAAAATTGCAATTTTGTTTACCGACAGTTTTTTTTCGTTTTTCGGTCTTTGTTCCGGAGCCTTATCCGGTCGAATTTCTTCCTGCGTAAGCGATCCCCCCTCACACCGTTCTCATAAAACGGAAAACATCGACAGCAATACACTACATAAGCGAAACTGACGCCTTTGCGTCGGTTTCGCTTCATTTTCCATTATGATTTTCCGGGCTTGGAATTCAGATATTTCTTAACCATCAACGCAACCTTGAACGTGATGGCATGTTCAAATTCACGCAAATCCAACCCTGTCAGTTTGCGAATCTTTTCCAAACGATACACCAAAGTATTTCTGTGTACAAACAACTTGCGTGAAGTTTCCGAAACATTCAGATTGTTTTCAAAGAAGCACTGAATGGTCATCAGAGTCTCTCTGTCAAGAGATTCAAGACTTCCCTTCTTGAAAACCTCCTGCAAAAACATCTCACACAAGGTAGTGGGAAGCTGATAAATCAAACGCCCGATACCGAGATTTTCATAACTGATAATATTTTTTTCGGTTTCAAACACCTTGCCGACATCCAAAGCCACCTGAGCCTCCTTATAGGCACGGGCAAGATCCTTGATATTGTCAACAATTGTAGAAATACCGATAGACACTTTGGTGTAAAACTCTGTGCTTAAAGTATCGGCGATATTCGTGGCAATCTTTTCGATTTCCTTAATATCGGTTCCCGCTTTAATATCCTTGACAAGCACAATGTCGTGTTCTCCAACGCTGATAACATAATCCTTGGATTTATCGGGAAACATATTCTGAAGCATTTCAAACGGCATCATATCGGTTTTTCCGTAAAATTTAATCAGGAAAACGATACGTACTTCCTCGGTATTGAAATGCAATTCTTTACTCTTGATATAAATGTCGCTTGACAGAATATTATCCAAAATAATATTCTTGATAAAAGAACCCTTATCGTACTTTTCATCGTAAAGATTTTTGATATTTCCGAGCGATATGGCAAGCAGTTTGGATATTTTGTCTGCCATCTTATCCTCGCCCTCAACAAAAACCATATACTCCAACTTCATACCGCCGCTGATGGGACGATACGTATAACCTTCGGAAATAAAAGTATCGGATGTATATGTGAGTCCCTCACGAACTCCCTGTTTAAGTTCTCCGACCCGTACAAGCTCAGAGCAAGCTATGATGACTCCGTTTTCATCGATCACGCCGATCACACGGTCAATTGCGTCCTTCATCTGATGAATAACGCCCTGAAACAATCTGTTTGACATATTACTCTCCCCACATCCATTTTATTTTCCGAATTAACTGAAAGTCTGATATATCATACACCATTTTTTGTTTTTTTTCAATAGGTTTTCAAAATTATTTACAAATTTTATCCAACATTTTTATGCTTTTTCACCAAAAGCACTTACATTTCATATTCATACATCAAACATCCAAGCACAAATGACGACACCGTCTCGGTTCGGAGGATCCGTTTTCCGAGAGAAACCGAAACCGCTCCCTTACCGATTGCATATGCAACTTCCTCAACCGAAAAACCGCCCTCACTCCCTATCATAAGGGCGATTGTGGCAATTTCACGCTCTGCATCACGCAATACGCTTTTCAAACTTTTTTCAGTCTCACCCTCATAACAAAAGAGACACAGGTCAGCTGTACACGCTCTGTCCACCGCATCCCGGAAACTCATCGTATACCCGACTTGCGGAACATATCCTCTGCCGCTTTGCTTTGCAGCTTCCAGCGCAATTTTATTGCGACGCTCGTTTTTCCGCGCTTCAGAATCGCTCTTGCTCTTGGCAATACAACGCTCACTCTCAAACGGAATAATCTCAAACGCACCACATTCCACCGATTTTTGGATTACCGTCTCAAACTTATCTCCCTTTGGCAATGCCTGATAAAGAGATATCCTCTTTGACGGTTCGTTTTCAATCGTTGTGGCACATACAATCTCCGCCACAACCGCCTCCGGAAGAAACTCCTTCAAAACGCAGTCATACTCTTTACACTGCATATCGCATACCGTGATATGTTCTCCCTTTGCCATTCGCAAGGAGCGCGAAATATGAAACGCATCTTCCCCACACAGAAGAATTCTCCCGTCGGTAATCTGATCCTGTCTTACAAAAAATTTCGGCATTTTGACTCCATTCGCCACATTTGTTTAGAGTTTGTTTATAGTATACATCAAATTCGCCAAATTGTCAAAGTCTTTTTTGTTTGTTTTGCCCGATTTTCTTGTTTTTACAGTTTGTTAACATTTTAAAAGGCGAATCGGAATCCCCGATTCGCCTGAAAATTATTTTTATTGTTTTTTTCGTACAGCGAGAGCGCACCATCCGTTATCCACAACGCGCTCCACAACTTCAAAGCCGTATTGTTCAAAAGCATTCACAACATCCCCGGCGCGTTCAAGAATAATACCGGACGCCAAAAGAACGGTTTGGGAATTCATGAATGTTCCAACATCCGGCATCATGCGAATAATAATATCCGCCACAATATTCGCCGTAATCAAATCATAGCCGCCGTCGATCTTTTCCGCATTTTTCAAAAGATCGGATTGCTCACAAATGATATTCTCGCAATCATTGGATGCTATGTTATCTCTTGCCACGCGAACCGCAACATCGTCAATATCATAAGCGCGGCAGAATGCTGCTCCGAGCTTGGATGCGCATATGGCAAGAATTCCGCTTCCGGTTCCCACATCCATCACACGACACCCCGGCACGGTATACTTCTCCAAAAGTCCGATCACCAATCTTGTCGTTTCATGTGTCCCGGTTCCGAATGCCATGCCGGGATCCATGGTAACAATAACTTCGCCCTCTTTTTTTTCGTACGGTTCCCACGCCGGCACAATTACGATTTTCTGACCGATATGCAAGGGTTTATAGTATTCTTTCCACGAATTTGCCCAATCCTCTTCGTTGACACCCACAACTTCCGTTTTTACCGCGATTCCTTCGGCTTGACAACGCTCCCGGATAAAACTGACTACCTCGTTATAGTTTTTCTCGCACGGGAGATAGACAGAAACCGACGCGACGGATTTATCTGCATTCAGAATTGACTCATCAATGAGATCCCCGTAGCAAGTCTTGAGATCTATGTCACTGTAATCCTCAATCATAAGGTTATTGTTTATCATGCTCATAATGGCAGTCAAAGTGTCCAGATCCGGCAGTTTTACGGTAGCACGAATCTGATGCCACTCCTTTACATCGGTTCTTTGTTCGCAAACATAGTCTTTATCTGTCATACATCCCTCGCTTATCAACCAAACAACTTTTTGAAAAAGCTGTTTTTCTTACCGTAATTATTCTCCCCACAACTTGTTGCGAATGTCCGCAACAGATCTTTCTGCTTTTCGGTCAGTCCCTTCGGCACTTCCACATTTACCGTAAACACAAGATCGCCGCGCTTTCCGGAATTGTTGACATACGGGATTCCCTTCTGACGGATGGTAAATTGTGTGCCTGGCTGTGTCCCTTCCGGAATTGTGTACTTTACGTTTCCTTCCAGTGTCGGGACGGTAATTTCGGCTCCAAGTGTCGCCTCGCAGATTGTCACGGGAACATCGCAATAAATATTATAGCCGTCACGCTCAAAAACATTATGCCTCTTGACTCTGACGGTTATAATCAGATCGCCCGCGGGTCCGCCGTTTCTGCCGTCACTGCCCTGACCGCGCAAAGCAATTCGTTCACCGTCATCAATTCCGGCGGGAATTGTGACTTCCAGTTTCTTGGTGATCCGAATGTATCCGGTTCCGCGGCAATTTGAGCAAGGATTTTTAATGATTTTCCCTTTGCCACGGCAGGCATCACAGGTCACAGTGGACTGGAACTGCATTCCGCCCATTCTCTGTGTAACACGCCGCTGACCACTTCCACCGCACGCCGTACAGGTCTCCGCGCTCGTTCCCTTTTCGGCACCGCTGCCACCGCAATCCGGACATTTTTGGACACGATTATAACTAATGTCCTTTTTCACGCCGAATGCCGCCTCTTCAAAGCTGATGGTGACATTGGCTCCGATGTCCTCGCCCCGTTGTGGCGCATTTCTCCGCGCTCCCGAGTTCCCGCCGAATCCACCGCCGAAAAAGCTCCCGAACAAATCTCCGAGATCTCCAAAATCTCCGAAACCAAAGCCGTTTCCGCCGAATCCGCCCGCGCCGGCTCCGCCCTGCTCAAACGCCGCATGACCGAACTGATCATACTGCGATTTCTTCTGCGGATCGGAAAGCACTGCATACGCCTCGTTGACTTCCTTAAAACGTTCCTCGGCGTTCTTGTCGCCGGGGTTCATATCGGGGTGATACTTTTTGGCAAGTGTTCTGTACGCTTTTTTGATTGTCGCGTCATCGGCACCTTTTTCTATGCCGAGGACTTCATAATAATCTCGTTTTTCTGCCATTTTCTACGACTGTTCCTTTCCGCTTGCCTTGGAAAACAACTCGGCGGGAAAGGAAATTCCCTTCCCGCAAGCTGTTTTATCAGATTTATTTGTTGGTTTTGTCCTCATAATCGGCGTTATAATAAGTGCCGTCTCCGCTTGCCTGACCTTGCTGACCTCCCATATCGGGACCTGCGCCTTGTTGTGCGCCGGACTGCTTATAGAGTTTCTCGGAAAGTGCATAGAACGCCTTTTCCAAAACATCAATATCCGCCTTGATAGCTTCGGTATCATTGCCTTTCAAGGTCTCGCGGAGCTTCTCAATCGCATTTTTGACATCGGTCTTATCTGCATCGGGCAACTTGTCACCGATCTCACCAAGGGTCTTTTCGCTCTGGAAAATAATGCTCTCAGCGCGGTTTTTGGTGTCCACCGCATCCTTTTGCTTCTTATCTTCTTCGGCATATTTCTCGGCTTCCTTCACTGCCTTATCAATATCTTCCTTAGACATATTGGTGGAAGAAGTAATGGTAATGTGAGTTTCCTTACCGGTTCCCTTATCCTGAGCACTGACATTTACAATGCCATTGGCATCAATGTCGAATGTGACTTCAATCTGAGGTACGCCGCGGGGCGCGGAAGGAATTCCGTCCAAATTGAAACGACCGAGTGTGGTATTGCCGGCAGCCATTTCACGTTCACCCTGAAGGACATGAATTTCCACCGAGCTTTGTCCGTCAGCCGCTGTGGAGAACACCTGACTCTTCTTGACCGGGATCGTAGTGTTACGGTCAATAATCTTGGTAAAGACACCGCCGAGCGTTTCAATACCCAAAGAAAGAGGAGTGACATCCAACAGAAGCAGATCCTTGACATCGCCGCCAAGCACGCCGCCCTGAATAGCAGCACCGACTGCCACGCATTCATCGGGGTTGATGCCCTTGAAGGGATCTTTACCGATGAGTTTCTTGACCGCTTCCTGAACAGCGGGAATTCTCGTCGAACCACCGACAAGAAGAACCTTATCAATCTGGGAGAAAGTAAGACCTGCGTCGGCAAGTGCCTTCTTGGTAGGAACCATGGCTCTCTCAACAAGATCCGCCGTAATACGATCAAATTCGGCTCTGGTAAGAGTAGCATCAAAGTGAAGCGGACCATTTGCCGTTGCGGTAATGAAAGGCAGGTTAATGTTTGTGCTGGTCATGCCGGACAATTCGATCTTTGCCTTTTCGGCAGCTTCCTTAAGTCTCTGCAAAACCATTTTATCATTACGAAGATCAATACCGTTTTCAGCCTTGAATTTATCTGCCATCCAGTCAATCAGTCTCTGGTCGAAGTCGTCACCGCCGAGGTGTGTATCACCGTTTGTGGCAAGAACCTCGAACACGCCGTCCGAAATCTCAAGCAAAGACACATCGAACGTACCGCCACCAAGGTCAAACACCATAATCTTCTGATCTTTTTCTTTATCCATACCGTAGGCAAGTGCCGCTGCCGTCGGTTCGTTAATGATTCTCTTGACATCAAGACCCGCAATCTTACCGGCATCCTTGGTTGCCTGACGCTGAGCGTCGGAGAAGTATGCGGGAACGGTAATAACCGCTTCGGTTACAGGAGAACCGAGGTAGGCTTCGGCATCTGCCTTCAGTTTCTGAAGAATCATTGCGGAAATTTCCTGAGGCGTATACGTCTTACCATCAATATTGACTTTATAGTCGCTACCCATATGACGCTTGATACTCATAACGGTTCTTTCGGGGTTTGTGATTGCCTGACGTTTGGCAACCTGACCGATCATTCTTTCACCGGTCTTGGAAAATGCGACCACAGAAGGTGTTGTACGGGCACCCTCGGGGTTCGGGATTACAATAGGCTCGCCACCTTCAAATACAGCAACGCAAGAGTTTGTTGTACCTAAATCTATACCAATGATTTTTCCCATAATTCTGTTCCTCCAATTATTTTCTATATTTGTTTTGAATTTATTTCAGAAGCCTTAGTTGGCTACCTTGACCATAGCATATCGAATGACCTTACCGTCTTTTTCATAGCCCTTCATCAGAACATCAATGATCTCATTTTCGCCGTGTTCCTCATCTTCCGTGTGCATCACGGCATTATGAAGATTGGGATCAAACGGCTTTCCGAGTGCTTCAATTTCCTTAACGCCAAGTTTTTCAAGGGTGTCGCGAAAACTCTTAAGCGTCAATTCAATTCCCTTCTTCAGTCCTTCTGCATCCTTACACGCCTCAGCACGTTCCAGATTATCCAGAACAGGAAGAATAGAAGTCAGCACATCGGTATACGCATCGGTGTAAATCCCATCACGTTCCTTCGCGGTGCGTTTCCGGAAATTATCGTACTCAGCAAGCATTCTCACATATCTGTCATTGATCTCGTCAGCCTTTTTCTTTGCCGCATCAAGATCCTCCTCCAGTTTTTTGACTTTTTTCTTGTCCGATTTGGATTCCTTTGCCGTTTCGCCTTCCTTGGCGGGATCTTTCACGGTTTCCTTTTCCGTTTCTTTGGATTCCTCCGCGGCAGTTGCACGGGTATCATTTGTCTCGGTCTTGTTTTCCTGCATTTTGATCTCCTTCCGGTAATTGTTTTGTATCTCCTATGATATCGGAAATGTTTTCCCCAAGTTCCTCTATCGTTGCCAAAACTTTGGCATAATCCATCCGAAGCGGTCCGATCACGCCGATGGCTCCCACGGTATGTCCGTTCTTTTTGATCGGTTTATAGATTACAGAGGAATTATCCATTACTTTATATTCACACTCAGAGCCAATGAGAACATTTACATCATCCGACTTGCCGGATGAAACCAAATTCAGTATATCATCCTTACTTTCAATTGCCGTCAAAAGCTGACCGAATTTTTCGGAATCCGAGAACTCTGGATATTGCAACAGCCGATTCAGCCCGCTGATCCGAAGATCTCCGTCTCCCGCTTCATTCATCGTTTCGTAAATCGCTTTGACAACCGGACTCACAAGTCCCGCATTCTCACCCATCTCATTTTCAAGAGTAATCAAAATCGGCAATGTAATCTCCTCACTGCCAAGACCTACAAGATGCTCGTTCAGCGAACGGTTCAAAAGCTCCAGCACCTCTGCGGAATATCCGCATTCGATCGGAACCTTCTGTGTCTTGACCGCACCGTTTGTGGTAATCATGACCAGAAGAATATGGTTCTCGTCAACCTCAATTGCCTCAAACTTGGAGACTGTCAATGATGTGGTCTTCGGTCTTACGGCAAATCCGGTATAGTTTGTCAGATTAGATGCCAACTTGGATGCCTTTTCAAGAATTCCGTCAAGCTCATTCATTTTCCCTTTCAGGATATGGTTAATCTGAGCAACCTCACTTGCCGTCATGGCATAATGCTGGAGCAACGAATCAACATAAAAACGATAACCCAGTTCACTCGGCACCCGCCCGGACGACGTATGTGGTTTTTCCAGATACCCCATTTCTTCCAGTTCCGACATTTCGTTACGAATTGTGGCGGAGGAACAGGCAAGTTGCTTATTTTCCACAATATACTTGGACCCGACCGGTTCTCCGCCGGAAATGTGCGCTTCGACAATTGCCTTCAGTATTTGTTTTTTTCTCTCACTAAGTTCCGTGTCCCCCACGAACCGCACCTCCGTTCCGAAAAACAGACCTGAAAGGTCATAATCGTTTTTAGCACTCGTTGTCTACGAGTGCCAATCAACGAATATAATGTACCACCCTTCAGGTCTTATGTCAAGAATTTATTTTATTTTTTTTGTTAATATTTTATGAATTTGAGAATTTTCGGCAAATCCTATCCATTGTCTGCCAATTTACAAAACACTCTTCAGAAATTGACAAAGCCTTTGGCTATGCGGATTTCCAAAGAACTCAGAAGGTTCTGCTTCCTCTTCAATAATGCCGTCGCACATAAACAATACCTTATCGGCAACTTCTCTGGCAAACCCCATCTCATGAGTGACAAGAACCATAGTCATTCCTTCTGCGGCAAGTTGTTTAATCAAATCCAGAACTTCTCCTACCATTTCGGGATCCAGCGCGGAAGTCGGTTCATCAAAGAGCATCACGTCAGGGTTCATGGCAAGTGCACGAACAATCGCAATCCTCTGCTTCTGTCCGCCCGAAAGTTGGCTCGGATAGGCATTCGCCTTTTCGGAAAGTCCGACGCGGGCGAGAAGTTCATCCGCTTTTTTTCCCGCTTCCGTCGCAGTCAAAAGTTTTAACTTGACAGGGGCAAACGTAATATTTTCCTTTACTGTCATGTGCGGAAACAAATTGAAATGCTGAAACACCATCCCCATTTTTCGACGGGCAAGATCAATTTGCACATGATTATTCTGATAAATGGTCTTCATCAGATCTCTGTAAACGCGCCCCTCATGCTTTTCACGAAGAAGATCTTTCTTCTTAATTTCGTCAATAATCTTCTCCCGGATTTCCGCTTTATCCGCCGACGGGTTTTCGGCAAGGGCTTTTTCATACAGCTTTCCGTATGTCAAAGACGCCTCGATTACATCAAAATGCAGATAAGGATCGACCGGCGTAAGCAATTTATTATCCACCCAAATCTCTCCGTATGTGGGTTTTTCCAACAGATTCAGACAACGAAGAAATGTGGATTTTCCGCCGCCGGACGGTCCGATAATCACAATTTTCTCTCCGCGCTTGACCGAATAGCTGATTCCCTGCAGGATCATATTTTTTCCGTCGAACGTCTTATACAGATTTTTGACGTCGATAATTGTTTCGTTACCTGTCACTCTTTGACAACCTCTTTTCCATTTTTTTGAACAGGAAGTTCAGTCCGTAAACCACAGCAAGATAGATGAGCGCAATCGAAATGTAGGGGAAATATGCGTCCATGGTACGGGAAATAACACGCTCCGCCGCTTTGGTAAGGTCGATTACGCCAAGGTAACCGATAATGGAAGTTTCCTTCAAAAGAGAGATAAACTCATTACCGATGGCAGGAAGTACATTCTTGATTGCCTGCGGCAATACAATACTTTTCATCGTACAAACAGAAGATAGACCAAGTGAACGTCCCGCCTCTGTCTGTCCGATATCCACCGCATTTATACCGCCACGCATAATCTCGGCAACATAAGCTCCCGAATTCATTCCGAATCCGATCATACCGATAAGAACCGCCTTATCCGACCACACAAAAATGACATTGTATGTAATCAAAAGCTGAACCACTACAGGTGTCCCGCGAATCACCGTAGTATAAATCTCGCAGATCTTATTCAAGACAGGAAGTTTTCCGGTTTGCTTATGAAAAACCCGGATAATTGCCACAATCGCACCGATAACCACACCGATCGCCGTGGCAACAAGGGCAATCAGAATGGTATATAAAAAGCCTTTCAGAAACAACTGATACCGGTCTTCGACAATAAAAGTCTTGACAAAGCCGGATACGATTTTATCAAACATGAAAATTCCCTTTCTCTAAAATGATCAGCGGGAGACCGATTACAGGCTCCCGCTGAACGAATCTTCAAAAATCAAGCTCCGACTTCTTTCGCCTTTGCGGAATACTCTTCAACCCACTGATCAAGTTTTCCCTCAGCCATCAGTTTATCAAGAACTTTATTTATAGTGTCAAGAAGTTCGGTATTTCCCTTCTTTACCGCGATACCGTATTCCTCAACCTCTGCGGCAGGCTGACCGTCAGCTTTGACGAGAGGAAATGCCTTAAGGTTTTCGTTGTTGGCAACAATAAGCTGAGCCG
>CAKSSY010000059.1 GCA_934489945.1 uncultured Eubacteriales bacterium | reverse complement strand
GTGATACTGTCACCGGAACGTTTTTTGTCGTCGGCGGCAGCCATAGCGATGGCGTCCGGACGATAGGGACAGTGCGTCGGCAGGTTGTAGAGCCTCAGGAGTCTTTCGGTTTCAAGTGGGACATTTTTATCACAAAAACTGTGTGCGGCAGCGGCACGTGACATTACAGCCATGCCGATTGCCACGGCATGACCGTGCGCGATGGTGAAGTCTGACAGGCGTTCCACGGCATGTCCGACGGTATGACCATAGTTCAGAAGTCTTCGTCTGCCGACATCTTTTTCATCTTCCGACACCAGTTCCGCCTTTGTGCGGACACAGCGGGCAATGATTTCCTCATAAGAGAAGGCTCTCTGCAAAATGCCGATCAGTTCTTTATCGCCGAGAAGTCCGTATTTGATGACCTCTGCCATACCATCGGCAATGATTTCGGTCGGCAAAGAGGCAAGAAGATCGGTGTCGCACAGCACAAAAGAGGGCTGGTGGAAAGCTCCGACAAGGTTTTTGATCTTTCCGAGATTGATTGCTGTTTTTCCGCCGACGGACGAATCGACTGCCGCCAGAAGTGTGGTAGGAATTTGGACAAAACGGATGCCGCGCATATAAATCGCTGCCGCAAACCCAGCAAGGTCTCCCGTTACGCCGCCGCCGAGTGCAAGGACGATATCGGCACGGGTAATTTCCCGTTGGGCAAGAAAGTGCAGGAGTGATTCAAGAACGGCAAAATTTTTTGAAACTTCACCGCTCGGAAAGACATAAGTTTCTGCTTTCAGTCCGGCATTGGTAAGAGAAGAGATGAGTGCGCCACCGTAAAGTTTTTCTACTGTATGGTCCGTAACTACGACAACGCGCACGATTCCGAATCGTGCGGCGAGCACGGTGCCGATTTCGTCGAGAAGTCCTTTTCCGATTCGGATTTCGTAAGGGGACCGGGTTCTGACGGGGACGGTAATCATATTCGCTCCTTTCTTCCGTATGGGAAAGAGGGTTCTGTCGTTTTGACGCGACGAACCCTCGTACAACACAGACAGTTTAACACTTTTCTTCCGTTTTGTCAAGGGAAATCCACAAAATGCAAAAAAAGGAGGGGAATATTTTATGTGAAACCCTTGACAAAGCGGGAAAAGCATAATATAATAATTGTAATTTGTACATATAAGGAGGTTTCTGTTTTGGACGGAGACGGTAGTAACGGCCATATACGGCACTATCATTTCTTGATTTCGGCTTGCGAGGTGAAAAACCATGGGTAAGACCGAATTGCAAATTCTTTTGATTATATGTCTGGTTGTGTTGAGCGCGTGCTTTTCAGCATCCGAGACGGCTTTTTCTTCCATCAACAGGATTAAGCTCAAAAATGCCGCGGAAAACGGTGACAAGAAGGCATCGGCAGTTTTGAAACTGGTGGATTCCTATGATCGGCTTCTTTCGACGGTTCTAGTCGGCAACAACATTGTAAACATTCTCGCTTCTTCTGTCGGCACGTTGTTATTCATCGATTTGATGAATGGCGACAGTGCAAGCGGTAGTACATGGTCGACGATCGTTCTGACGGTTGTGATTCTGATTTTCGGTGAGAGTTTGCCAAAGGGGCTTGCCAAGGAAAAGCCGGAAAAATTCGCGATGGCGTTTTTGCCATTCCTGAAAACATTGAAGGTTCTTTTGTGGCTTCCCGCTACGGCACTGATCGGCATTAAAAAGCTGACTACCAAACTCTTTCATAAAAAGGACGGCGGCGACGATGACAGCCTGATTACGGAGGATGAGATTATTACCTTCGTGGAGGAAGCGGAGCATGAGGGCGGTATTAACGAGCAGGAAAGTGAGTTGATTCGCAGTGCCGTGGAATTCAATGATCGTGAGGCGCAGGAGATTCTGACGCACCGCGTGGATATTCAGGCAGTTTCCGATGAAACCGATAAGGAAGAGATTAACGACATTTTTATCAAGACCGGATATTCGCGTCTTCCCGTTTTCAAGGGGACGATCGACAATATTATCGGCGTCATTCATCACAAGGATTTTTATAATAAAGTTATGACGGGAAAGTCCGCGGTTAAAGATATTATCAAACCGGTTCTTTCTGTACATAAATCCATTAAAATCAGTGCACTTCTCAAACTTCTTCAGAAATCCAAAACGCACATGGCGGTGGTTGCCGATGACTTTGGCGGAACTCTCGGTATCGTGACGATGGAGGACATTATTGAAGAATTGGTCGGCGATATCTGGGACGAACACGATGATGTTGTCGAGGAGATTGTCGAGATCGGTGAGAACAAGTACAGAATTCTTTGTACAGCACCGCTTGACGATGTTTTTGAACTGTTTGATCTTCGCAACGATTGCGACGAGATGTCGGTCGGCGGTTGGGTGATGACGGAGTTGGATAAGATTCCGGAGGAAGGAGACAGCTTCACCTACGAAAATGTGGATGTTGTTGTGACCAAAACCGATTCGCGCCGCGTTCTTGAAATTGAAGCTACGGTTCATCCGAAAAAGGATGAGGATAGCGAGGATGAGGACGAGGAAAAAGAAAAAGACGAAAAAAAGAACGATTGAGCCGGTTTTCCGGCAGAAAATACGGAGCTGTTGCATTTTGCAACAGCTCCTTTTTGTTTTCGAAACGTGTTGAAAAACACGTTTTTTTATTTTTGACAGAGGTTGGCAGGAGTTGGCAGGGTTTGGCAGGTTTGGGTGCGGTATTATGATGTCGCGCCGGAAGAAAGGAGTGGTTCATTATGGTGTAAAGGAAACGGAGCAACAATGGGGAGATCTCTCGGAACGTGCCAAGGAATACATTATGCGGTGCTATTCTTGCGGTGACGGAGTCAAAAATGGCGGGCGGTTTCCCAACATGGCAGGTTTCTGTCGGTTTCTTGGAGTCGGTGTCGAAAACTTTCGTCTTTCCATGAAGGAGCGGCAGGAAGAGTACGATACGCTTTGTGCAATGTTTGAGGACGAGGCTCTCAATTCGGGATTATCGGCGACTTTGATCTCTGCCTATCTCAAGCGGCATTTGGGGTACGGCGAAAAACCGGACTCCGGTGGAAAGTCCTCTTGTGAACTGGATCAAATCAAACTTGTCTTTGAACACGATATTGATGAGGACGGTCAATGAAAACGGTAAAGATCGATGGAAAACCGAATCCCAAACAGGCGGAATTTTTCGCTTCAAGGGCGAAATTCACCGCTTATGGCGGAGCTCGCGGCGGTGGGAAATCATGGGCACTGCGTCGCAAACTGATTGCAATCTGTCTGAAGTATCCGGGGACAAAATGTTTGCTTTTGAGACGTTCCTATGCAGAGCTGAAAGCCAATCATCTGGCAGCGTTTTTGTCGGAATACGGCAGTTTCCTTGTGTACAGCGAGGCGGAGAAATGCTTCTGCTTGCCGAACGGAAGTCGCATTCAGTTTGGCTATTGCGGGTGTGACCGTGATGTTCTGCGTTATCAGGGTCAAGAGTATGATGTGGTCGCCATGGATGAAGCAACGCAGTTGAGCGAATATCAATTTCAGATATTCAAGGCTTGTCTGCGCGGACCGAATCCCTGTCCGAAACGGATGTATCTGACCTGCAATCCCGGCGGTATCGGGCACGGTTGGGTAAAGCGGTTGTTTATTGACCGCGAATATCGAGACGGGGAAAATCCCGAGGATTATCGCTTTATCCGTGCTCTTGTGAGTGACAACACATATTTGCTGGAACGCGACCCTGAGTATCGCAAACAACTGGAAGGATTGCCTCCGCGATTACGCGAAGCATGGCTTTACGGCAAATGGGACGTTTTTGAAGGACAATTCTTTCCGGAATTTGACTCTTCGCGTCACGTCTGCCGGATGTCGGAAATTCCACGGATTCGGAATTATTTTCTGGCGTTTGACTACGGATTCGATATGTTGGCAGCTTTGCTTGTAGGCGTGAGTCCGGGTGGAGGGGAAATTTTTGTTCTGCGTGAGTTGTGTCAGCCGGGACTGACACTCGGTGAAGCGGCTACGCGGATCGCAAAGGAATTTTCTCCCTACGCGCTTCATTATGCGGTGGCATCTCCCGACCTTTGGAACCGTCGACAGGACAGCGGCAGGAGCGGTGTGGAGATCATGCAGGCAGTTGCCGGTATGCCGCCGATGATTGCCGCAGATGACAGACGGATTCCGGGCTGGCGTGTGGTGAGAGAGTATCTCGGCGGTGAGAAGCCCCGTCTGCACATTTGCGAAGGGTGTTCTGAGCTGATCCATTCGATGTCCTCACTTTTATGCGACCGTGTGAGAAATGAAGATGCTTCCTCGGAACCTCATGCGGTGACGCACGCACCGGAAGCGTTACGGTACGCTCTGATGAGCCGACTTCCGCTTGAGTCCAAAGCGGTTGCGTCGGATCCCTTTGGTGGATTTTTCCATCGGGAAAAATCCGAAAACTTTTTATTCGACTGAACAATTCGGAAAGGAACAGGATGTCAATGAACAACAATACTACCGTTTCCCGCGAAATTTTAGACGGCTTTCCCGGGATGGACGTCTCCACCTCACGTGGAAAAAAATCTTGCCGTCTTCAGAATTTCAGGGTGCTTTCCGACGGTTCTCTGGAAAAACGGGAGGGAGTTCGACTTCTTGCATCGCTTGGAGCGACGGTGCGCGGAATATGCAGTTTTACCGACGGGAACGAGGAGGTGATTCTCGCTGCCGCGGGAAACGCATTGTACCGGATCGGCTCGGATGGGACGATTACCTCTTCCGTCGCTTTTGCGACAACGATAGGAAAAGTGGGATTTTTGATGTTTCGCGGGGAACTTTTGCTCTTTGACGGTGACGGGATTTACCGTTACGACGGCGGTTGTACGGCGTCTCATATTCAAGGATACGCACCACTTTACGGAAAAAACTGGAGTGGCTACGGGTATCTCTCCGATGTCGTGAATGAGCCGATCAATTTTGCATCTTCACACATTCGCATTCAGTATTTGTTGAATGAAGAATCGGATTATCTGCATGTCGGACTTCATATTCTAAGTGTTGACTGGGTTATGCAATCGGAATATTATTTGGAAGCGGATTCTTATTCCGTATCAAATGACGGCTACGCTGTTAATTTTACATCGCCGCTTGCAACGGGTAATGTGGTGATTGGGCTTACGTTGGACGGCAGTTACTATCATGACAGCACTTTTTATACGGCTGTCAACGGTGCAACATTTGACGATTTTGCCCAAAGTCGGGCTTTTCTGTTCGGAGGAAGCGATCCGTCCCGGATGTTTGTCTCGGTTCCGATGAAAGAAAGCTCTTTGGCGGCAAGCAAGGCAGGGTATCCCAATTCCTGCGAATTGTATTTCCCGAAAAGTCAGTCGCTCTCTTTTGGCAGCGGACAATCGATTACGGCGGTTCAACGTTTGTATGACCGGATGATGATTTTATTTCCCGACTCTGTCTGGGTTACGCCGGAACTGAAAACGGTGGAGACAAACAATCTGCAGTTTTCTCCTCTTTGCAATCACATGGGGTGTTCTGCCGAAAATGCAATTCTCATGACGGGTGCCGCGTCACCGGTGACTGTCACATCAGGCGGTATTTATCGGTGGAAAATGGATCCGGATTTTATTGAGGAATGTGTTACAGAGCGAATCTCCGATGCCATTTTGCCGATGCTGGGAGACAATTTCTTTACATCTGCAAAGATTTGTCATTACCGACGCCGTGCCGAGCTTTGGTTCCGGGATCCGACCGATTCGGAGGGAAAAATCTTTGTTTACGGTCTGGATACCAAAAAGTGGAGCATGTTTAGCGGAATTCCCGCAGATGAACTTTTTTCCTGTCACGGAGGTGTCGGATTTGTAGATGGCGGTTGTATTTATCTGTTCGATACGACTCAGGCGGTTGACAATTTTACGGACGGTGTGCAGGCTATTGAAGCGGTCTATGAGAGCGGTTTTCTTGATTTTTCCGATCCCGGTGTCCGCAAACGGCTTGCCGGTATGACGGTGTCGGCAGATCTGAATGACGGAATCCTGAAAATGCAGATGCGTGACAACGGAGAAATCGCCGATGGCGTGATGAGTAATGAGGGAGATCCCGGTGATATGGATCCGTCCGGCATTTATGAATTGCGCCTGACATCGGGACGTTTTCGTCACGCACGATTGTCTCTGCGAGCCCCCGGCGCGGCGCGGCAGAGAATTTATCGGGCGGAAATCTATGTACAGAAAGAGAAAGGAAAACAATGATAACACAAGCGTGGCAGCAATACGAGGACGGAAGGGATTATAAACGTCGTATCGGTCTTTATGAACGTGTACGACAAAACGAACGGTTTTATCGCGGTGATCAATGGCACGGTGTGAACATCGAGAATCTGCCAAAACCCGTGTTTAATGTCGTGAAGCGCGTAATTGACTATTTGGTTTGTTCGGTTGCGGCAAATAAATATTCGATTTCCTACACCGACGAAAATCTTCCCTATTTCGGTGAGGGGCATCAGGCAAACGAAGTGCGGGCTGCTCTTTCCCTGATGACGCTCAACGCCTCTTACCGTTGGGAAAAATGTCGTATGAATGATTTGGTGTATTCGATTTTGTTGGATGCGGCAATTACAGGAGACGGCGCGGCGTACTGTTATTGGGACACAGACGCGGGAGGCGGCGATTATGTAGGGGACATCGCGGTTCAGACTGTCGATGCCACCAACCTGTTTGTTGCAGACATGAATCGTTCCGACATCCAGTCACAGGAATATGTAATACTTTCCGGCAGAACTTCGGTTGAGGCTCTGCGGCGGGAAGCAAGAGCCTGTGGGCTTTCTGATCGCGAAATTTCCCGTATTCGTCCTGATGATGATATGGATGTAAGCGACAGCGGTGAATTTTCCATGAGTGGAATTGGCGGGGAGGATGACAGGAAAGCTACCTATCTTGTCCGTTTTTTCCGTGAAAACGGAAAGGTCGTATATGAAAAATCGGTGCGCGAATGTGTGTTGCGCCGTGTGGTAACCGACTGCGCGTTATATCCTGTTGCACATTTTAATTGGTGTGCTGTCAAGAACTGTTTTCACGGTGCTTCACCGGTCAGCGAGATGGTGCCGAATCAGAAATTCATCAACCGCGCTTATGCGATGGTGATGAAACACATGACAGACACCGCCTTTTCCAAGGTGGTTTATGACAAGAGTCGGATTCCCGAGTGGAGCAGCGAGGTAGGGGAGGCGATTGCCGTGGTCGGTGCCCCAAATGTCTCTGATGCAGTGGATGTAATTCCCCCCGGCAGAATGGAGAACGGATATCTTGATTTGATCGAGAATGCAATCCTTTCCACAAAGGAGATGATGGGAGCCACAGAAACAGCTCTCGGCAATACGGTTCCGAACAATACAAGTGCCATTCTTGCTCTGCGCGAGACTTCAAAACTTTCCCTCGGTCGTGTGGAAAGTGCGGTGAGTCGTTGTATTGAGGACATTGCCAACATCTGGGTGGATATGATGTGTGCCTATTATCCGGATGACAGGCTTTTGCCTTTTGACGAAAAAGACAGAACGATTGCGGCAAGAGTAAATTTTCCTCTTCTGCGGAGCAGTCTTGTTCGTGCAAGAGTTGAGATCAGTGAGGCGGAGCGGTACAGTGCCGCTACGACACTTACTATGCTTGACAAATTGCTGGAGGGCAAATTTATTACGGTAGAACAATATCTGGAGAGTTTGCCGGACGGAATTCTTCCGAATCGGCGCGAACTTCTCGAAAAAGTAGAAGTAGGGAAAGGAGGAAACCAAAATGACGGATCAGGAGGAGATTCTGTCGACGGATGACGAATCGATAACAGCCGATTCTCCGGAACAACCGATTCCGGAGGAAACGGCACCCGATAATACTTTCGCCCTTCGTGCCGAAATTGAGCGGCTTCAGGGAGAAGTTACACGATTGTCTGACTTGCAAACGCGTTCCAGGCAGGAACTTGATGAATTCTGTTCTCTGTTTCCCGGTGTTCCCGTATCGGGATTGCCGGACGAAGTGCAGAAGCAAGTCGACGGTGGCGTTCCGCTTCCGGCGGCATATGCACTCTATGAAAAACGCGAAGCCATGCGACAGAGTGCGACACGAAAGAGTGCCGAACGTTCATGGCACGGCATGAGAGATGCCTCTTCCGGTGAATATTTTTCACCGGCGGAAGTGCGCTCCATGTCACAGAAGGAAGTCCACAAAAACTATAAAAAGATTATGGAATCCATGAAACACTGGAAATAAATTCTGAAAGGAAACAAAACAATGAGCGTAGCAAATTTTATTCCCACCATCTGGAGCGAGACTTTGTATGAAGGGCTTGTCGGTCAGTGCATTGCCGTGAAGAACTGCAATCGCGAGTTTGAAGGGGACATTCAGGGGATTGGCTCCGAGGTGAAGATTGTCGGCATCGGGGATGTTGCCATTGAGACTTACACGCCGAATACCACCATCGGTGATCCGGATGTTCTGACCGATTCGGTTCGTTCTATGTCGATCGATCATGCCAGATACTTCAACTTCATGATTGACGATGTCAACCGTGTACAGGCATCTCCAAAATTGATGAGCGCGGCTCTCCGCAATGCGGCACGCGGTCTTGCCAACGTTGCCGACAAGGAGGTCTACGGTCTTCATGCCAATGCCGGTTCTACGATTGACGTCACCGAAGCCACCGAGACCAATATGCTGAATCCGTTTATCAAAGCGCGCAATCAGCTTTACAAAAACAATGTAACCGATTCTTCCGAGGTCGTTTTTGAGGTGTCGCCCGATATTGCGGCACGGCTCTTCAAAGACAAAATGGAACTGGTTACCAACAACAATGAAATGCTTGAAAACGGTTGCCTTGGAAGCATTATGGGATGCAAAGTCTATGTCTCCAACAACATTGCAACCGGCACAGAGAGCAACTCCCTTTACCATTACTGCATTGCACGTACCAAGCGTGCCATCGCCTTTGCTCAGCAGCTTTCCAAGATTGAGGCATATCGTCCTGAGGGATTCTTTGCCGACGCAGTCAAGGGACTTTATCTGTACGGCATGAAAGTGGTATATCCGTCTGAAATGGTTCGGATCAAAGTCAATATGGGAGCGGCATCGTAAGATGAAGTGTCAAGACATTTACAAGGCGGCTCTGCGGTTAATCGGAGAAAACGGGCGTGAGGATCGGACCGCAGACTACCTTGAACGAACGCCCTACATTTTGGCAAACGCCGTTTCGGATCTGAAAACGTTGGACGGATACTACCGCAAGGCACATTCACTTCCCGAACGTATTGAAGTTCCCGGTGCCGAGGTTTGTTTGCCGCTTTCGGAGGATTTTCCGCTTGCCGATCGCTTTATGGGGGCTGTCAGTGCGTATCTCGCATCCATTTTGCTGGTTGACGAAAATACGTCCTTGTCTGACAAGTTTTACGATCGCTTTTGCTTGTCGGTTACGGCAATCACGGGAGAAATTCCCGCTGAAACCGAAAAAATCCTCGAACGTTATTCCTGAAACAACGGGCTGTAGAAAACGGATGTTTTTTACAGCCCCCGCCCACCATTTTTGCATATCAAAACCGGCATTTTCCGCCAAAAGGCGGAAAATGCCGACGAAATATTTTACGGAGAGCTTAAAAAAGTCTTGACTTTTTCAAGCTCTCCGTGTTTTAATAGGTTGGGGAATCGAGAAACCATTCTCCGTCCTGACGTACGAACCGCAGGCGGACGGAAAGAACATTTTCTTCATCGCCGACAAGATAAGAGTCGATGGTAATATTGACATACCGGGAAGTGCTTGATCGATGAATTTTCATGGTGTCAAAGAGATACCGACGCTCCTTGCCGCGGAGAATATCAAAGGTATCCGTCTCGCCATAGGCGTAGCGAAGCAGAAATCTGCCCGATTCCAAATAGCGGGCGGTCGTGACATCACCTGTATTTTCATCTGCTACACCGTCAAATGCCATGGTGTAGATCCCTTCCAGATAATCACGGCTGTAAACCTGTTCGGCTGCGTTTTTGATGGATTGCACATCTGCCCACTTTTCATCGGTAACGACAATTTCGTAAAAATCGTATCCGCTCTCAAGATCGTCATAGATACGATGTTCTTTTGCATAGTCACTGTTACGGGCATATGTTGGCAAACCTTCCCCGAAAAAAATCCGATTGATTGGTGCCGATGCCTCTATCAGAGTCTGAAAACGCTCTTTTACCTCTTCAAGTTTAGGTGCGCCGCAGGCGCAAATCGGAAGAACAAACGAAATGATTATCAAAAGACAGAGGAGTTTAGTTGCTTTTTTCATCTTTCGCTCCTTTTCCGTCTGTTTTTTTGGATTTTTGTTTGGCTTCTTTTTTGGCTTCCTTTTCGGCAAGAAGCCGTTCTTTTTCCTTTTGTATTTCTTCGCGGCGTACCTCGTCAAGATCCGGATAACGTTCGTTTAACAGAGCAATTGCAATGTTTTTGAGATCCGCCGAGAGAGAGATGATGCCGAGCAAGAAGACAAAAAAATCAAAATCGTCACAGAAATCCAACTCGTTTTCTGCTAACAATTCCTTGAGTATGGTCAGGCTTTTTTGGCGGTTTTTATCTTTAATTGCCAGAAACGCATCGTAGCCTGCGGTCAGCTTGGCTCCGTCGAACGAGACCGGCTCATGGTATACCCCCTGAAGAATACGACGGATTGAGCCAATGGAGATGGTGTTTTTGAGGGAATAAATAAGGAGCATTTGGATGATATGTTCCTTGGAATATTTCTTTCCTTTGATGGGGGCAATCAGACCATCTTTAGAATAGTTATTGATCATGGTGCTGGTCAGTGTTCTGTCATCAAACATTGCACTTGCCTGCGTGTTTTTCTCGGCAACAAGGTTCAGAACTTGATCGAGATACAGATCGATGGAGGGAATCTCGTCACTCCTGAGATCGGCATCTCCCACGGCAAAAGCGACAATACGGTTCAGATCCTGCTCATTCATACGATTATGGCGATCCTTTCAAATGATTCGGTTATCCAAACTATTATACACGATTTTTGTCACAAAATCAAGTCCTCTTGACAAAAAAGCCATGTATTGCTATAATAATACAAAAAGGGCGGGTGATAACATGACGGATTACGGAATTTATGAACATGTTGTGATGAGAGAGCGGGGAAAGGGCGCGGGGGTTTTGCGTATTTTTCTTGCGGTTTTGACTTGTCTTGGTGTTTTGGGATTGTTATGGATGGGATTGATATTCCGTATGTTTTTCTTGTTTCTTGCCATTGCAATTGTTGCGGCTTTTGCGGCATTTGTTTTTTTGCGGAAATATTCCTCGGTGGAGTACGAATATTCCATCGCGGATGGAAGGATTACATTTTCCGAAATTTTGGGGAAGCGTGCACGGCGTGTGATGCAAGATTTTGATATCCGAAAATGTGTGATGATCGTGCCTGCCGACGATGCGAGAATTGCCGACTATGGTGCTGCGGATACCTATTATGC
>CAKSSY010000058.1 GCA_934489945.1 uncultured Eubacteriales bacterium | reverse complement strand
AGGGAACCCTTTTCGGGAAAAGGGCTTCCCTCCGCTCCGTTTCCGCGCTCACGCGGAAACGTTCACACCACCCTCCCCAAAGCTCTTGAACAAATTGGAAAAGACGTGCCGCCGTGACGCAAAACAAAACGGCGAGACCGCAATAAAAGTTTTTGCGCCGCTTTTATAGGAAAGCGGTACGTTTTTTTCGGCGATAGTCGGAAGGAGAAATGCCCCAAAATCGTCGAAACATTTCCGAAAAGGAAAGTTGGGACGGATAACCGACCGAAAGTGCAATACTTTTGACGGAAAAATCGGTGGTTTTCAGCATTTCCGCCGCTTTTTCCATCCGCAATTTCAGGAGGTATTTCTGCGGGGGAACACCGTATTCGCGGCGGAACAGGCGACAAAGGTGTTTTTCGGAAAGACACACATAGTCGGCAAGCTCTTCCATGGTGGTTCGCTTATGAAAATGATCGGCAAGATATGCCGCCGCACGTGTCGCGTAGTGCGGCTTTTTTTCCTGCCTTTCCGTTGGTTTTTCGCGGTAGGAAAGGATTGCCGAAAGGGCGGCAAGGGCAGAGGCACCGCGGTCATCGCATTGTGCAAACAGTCTGTCAATCAATGTCGCAAGAACATCAATTTCACAGACACGGAAAACGCTGTGATCTGACGACTCTACCGCGAAGGCAGACAAAAAGGCCGACGCACTGTCGCCGTCAAATGCAATCCAAAAATGCTCGTATCCCGGAGACACCGTAAAGGCATGAAGGCGATCTTTGGAGATGAAAAAGGCATCTCCGCGTGCGATAGGTGTGCCGTTGAACACACCGTTACCGTCGGTACAGAGGTGCAAAAGAAAGGTGTCGCGCACACGGGGACCGATCGTTTTTTCCTTTTTTGAAATCGACGAATGTCCGAACTCTACGGCGTACAGAGGTTCTATAACCTGTTTTTTTTCAAAATAACGAATCCTCATGCGGTATCCTCCTTTTTTTCAGTGTATCACAATCCGGCGTGATTGTCAACAAAGATAGCGTAATTGGACTATATATTTTTTCGGATTTTCATGATATAATGAAAAAAAGGAGTGATTGTCTTATGAAATATTGTAGCGAAGAAAGAAACAGATCCTATTTCCCGCCGCTTCTCGGAAACGGGGATATGTCCTTTGCTGTCGATTGCGAGGGCACGCTTGCTTATCGGGCGACGGATTTCCCCGCGATCAAGGCTGCGTTTAGCGGAGGAATCTTCCGTGCGGGACGGCGATTGCCGGTTACGCATGATAAAATTCCGGCAAGGCTTCTCAGTTTCGGAAAATTTGTTTTTGATGTCGGTTCGCCGCTTGTCGGGTTTACCCAAGAGCTGATACCCGATTGCGGGCTCGTAAGGAGCGTCTGTGTTTACGAAACCGGAATGGAAGTGATCTCCGAAAGTCTGATTCACCCTGAAATGAATCTTTATCTGCTCCGAAAAAAATTTACACATCTTACCGTTCCCGTACGGGTGCAATACACCTATTCACTTTGCGGTTACGATTCCGATACCGAGGCGGCGATTGTGTCGAAGGAATGTGCGGTGTCGGATGTCGGGTGCCGTTTTTCGTTCGGAATGTGCGGAATGGACTTTTACCGCGGCGGCGTAATTGTCCGATTGGACAGGAGCGCGGACGTTTCGGTTTGCGGAAACACCGTTACGCTTTCGACGGAGGTGAGGGAAGGGGACGAATTTTCCTTTGCTCTGTTGCTTGCCGACGATATGGGAAATACCGATGCCGATGCTGAGTTGACGGCAATGGAGGAAAAGTTCACAATCTGCGGAGCAGACGGACTTTTGGCAGAAACCGCGGCATCGTTTGCGGCATATTTCGACGCTTCCTATGTTCGCACGGAGGATGAAAAGTTGAATTCCGTTTATCGGACCGCACTTTACCATTTGCGTTGTTACACCACAAAGTGGTCGATTCCGATCGGACTGAATCCGGCGGCATGGGACGGAAAATTCTTTGCTTTTGACGAATATTACAGTATGCTCGGACTTCTGGGTGCCAATCATCCGGAGCTTGCCGGTCGGGTTCCGGCGTTCCGGAAAAATGTCTGCCTCGAAAAGGCGATCCGACGGGTCTCCTTTGCCGGTGCGGAGGATGCGGCACAGTTTTTTTGGGAGACGGGAGAATACGGGGAGGAATTGGCAAGTCCCGGCAGATGGTTTGACCATATTTTCCACATGGCGGTCGTGGCACTCGGTGCTTTTGAATTTTACGAGTTTACGGGCGACAGGAAGAATCTTGAGACCTACTATCCTTTGATTCGTGCCTGCGCGAAATTTTACACACGCTACGCCATCTACTCCGCAAACGACAAAGTGTACGTCGGAAAATGCTGCGATCTGGAACGACTGGGAGGCGGCATCTTCAACCCGTTTATGACATCGTGTGGCGTAATCCGTACGCTTGAGATCTGTGCCCGTGCGTCGGAGATTCTCGGTGTTGACAGTGACTACCGTGCGGAATGTCTTGCCTTGGCAAAGGGACTTCGGGAGACTCTTCCGCAGAATGACAGACGTTATTTGCCCTATGTGGGTTGTCCCGTTGACAGCATTGCGATGTTTGCGGGCAAATTCCCGTTTGATGTGTTGAAAAGCGACGACCCGAAGATGCACGCTGCATGGAGTGACTTTCTCGGAAAACAAAATGTATACGGCAATATGTACGCCATGGGAAAGGGAATTTCGCCTTGGTACGCGTGCTGGGAAGCGGAAGGGTTCGCCCGTTCGGGAATGGCGGAGGAGGCGAAGGTCTCTCTTGCGCGTTCCTATCATTCGGTCGGCGTTTTCGACGAGATGTTTGAGATCAATGAGGAGATAGTGTGCCGCGTGCCGTGGTTTACGACTGCGGCGGGGGTATTTCTTTCCTCAGTGAACGAGATGTTGTTGTGGAGTGACGGCGAAAAAATCGACATTTGCCACGCCTATCCGCTCAAAGACGCGTCGATTTCCTTTCGTCTTGCGGCAAAAGGCGGTGCGGTTGTAACGGCACGGATTTCGGACGGAAAACCGGAGAATGTCGATGTCGCTCTTACAAGACCGGGGCAGGAGAGAACCTTTCGCATATATTTCCGCGGAGAGTATCTTTATACGGTGACGGTGAAAAGCTGATTTTTCCGGAACGGGAATCCTCTCTCGGGAACCATCGGAATCAAAAACGGCATCGGGATTTTATCCCGATGCCGTTTTTGATTGGCCTGCCCGAGCGGATTCGAACCGCTGACCTTCAGAGTCGGAGTCTGACGCGCTATCCAGCTGTGCCACGGGCAGATGATTACCATAATATTCTATCACAAAAACGGGCATTTGTAAAGCGGATTTTGACGAAAAAACAAATTATTTTCCGTTTTTTTGTTTGGCGTGAAAAAATGAAATTTTTTCGAAAAAAATGAGAGAAACTCTTGACAAATTGCTTCAAATGTGGTAGAATAAAAAACGCTTGATATTGCGGCATCGCCAAGCGGTAAGGCAACGGACTCTGACTCCGTCATTACCTAGGTTCGAATCCTAGTGCCGCAGCCATGAAAAAAGCACTTGCTTATGCAAGTGCTTTTTTCAACGAAATAATCCCTTGCGGGATTGGCGAAACGTGTCTATGGCACGTGAAACGCTTACGGGCAGGGGTGGATTTCTTTCATTTTACATTGTGACTGCGGGAGAAATATTTCACTTTATCGTTGGCGGCAAGATACAGATGTCTTGTGTAGACAATCTCGAAAGGATTATCGGCGTGGTTGACCTTTTACAAATTCCGGTTCGCCGATTGGGGATGGCTGTGTAAAATTTTGCGGGAAAAGGCATCCGCAATTCTTTTTTTCGTGTTATAATGGAAAGAACCGAAGAATGGGGAGGTCGTATGAGTGAAGAAATCGAAAAAATGACCGCCATTTATAAAAAACATAAAAACACGATGTACGCAGTTGCATTCAAAATATTAAAAAATCCGCAAGATGCAGAGGATGCGGTGCATGATGCGATTCCCCCGATCATGCGAAATCTGAATGCGATAAAAGATGTTGACAGCAAGGATTGTATCTATTATGTGGCAATGGCGGTGAAGAACATATCCCTTAACAGGATACGGGACAGGCATACGCCTATTCCGACGATCCCGATAGACGAGATTGCGTATCATATGAAAAGCGACGAGGACATTGCCGAAGATGTTGCGATGACCGAGAACTGTAAAATCATCTATGAGACAATACGGGGAATGACGAATGAATATCGGGATGTGCTGATCCTCCATTTGTATTACGAATTATCCACATCGCAGATTGCGGACTTTCTGAGCAGAAAACACGGTACCGTAAAATCACAACTCACTCGTGGAAAAAAGCTGTTGAAGGCGCGGTTACAGGAGAGCGGATATGAACGATAAAAGAATCAAAGAGGCTATGCGGTATTATATAGAAAAACGGGTCGATACGGTTTTATCGGAATCGGAAGAAACGCAAAGCCCGGCTTCTCTTGACGAAAAGGTCTATGCAATGATCGGCAAAAGTCCGAGTCGGGACAGGCATAAAACGGTTATGATGCGGCTTTGGGGAAAGATATGCGCGGTGGCAGCTGCTTTTGTTGTGGTGGTTGGTTTGGGCGTTACGACTGTACGTGTTTTCCATAAGGAGCCCGCACACATAAAGCAAGATGTATGCTATTCCTTTACAGTTTCCTATGGAGATAAGCAATACGGTTATCATTCAAATCGCTTGGTAATTGACAAATTCGGACTGAGTGAGATTCCCGACTTAAAATCAACTCCGGATTTATTTACCGGAACCCTGTCCGCCGAGGACATTATACAGATTGACAGTGCGTTTGACAAAAACCGTTTTATCGGGGCGAAGATATATCCGTATAGCGATGATGTGCTTATTTTGCAATGCAACGGGCAATTTTTCTACTTTGAAAAAGCCGAAATCAACTGACAACGCCATAACTTTGCGCAATGGGATGTTAAAAACTCATTTTGAGTTTTTAACATCCCATTTTTGCATCCGGGCGGCATTGTCTTGTGTTTCTATAGAAGAATCCCGAAAACGCAAAACCGATTGATGAAAGGAATTTACGATGAAAAATTTTATTTTTGCACGCTTTCGACTGCGGAAGGAAAACTTCCCGACTTGGGTTCGGGTACTTGTCGCAACTTTCGTTTTTCTCGTTGTTTTAACGGCTTGTTCCGGTCGGTCAACTCAATGGAACGGAAAATTTGACTATACCCATATCATGTTATCGATTGACGAAACGGATTTGTATCAATATGTAGGTTCGGTAGATTATGTGTTTGTCGGAAAAGTGACGCAGGCAGATACCACGATTACAAAAGAGAACGACGAAAGCCGTTATAAAATCAAAGTCCTGGAAAACATCAAAGGAAAACTTGCCGATGAAATTGTGTGCAGAAAACACGGCGGAATTCTGGCAGACGGAACCATGGTTTTATATGCCACTGACCGTACCTCGGATACCGGTATTCCCGATACGGGCAACACCTATATATTTATGGCGTATGCTCAATCGGACGGAAGTTTACTTCTGTCGGAACTTTACGGAAATGCAGAATACACGGAAGAAGGTCTGAAAGAATACAGAGACTATTTTGAAAATCAGAAAGTCTGTGTGCGCAAGCGTTTTGTGTCAAAGTACGACATATCGGAAAAGAAATAACAGGGACCCGATCGGCTCAAAAAGTTACGATGTCTGTTAACGCATAGCTTATGTTTTCAGACAGAATACCGGAAGCCGGGCACCCCTCACCGCCATTCGGCGGTGAGGGGTGCTGTTATGCACTCTTATTTCAGAAGCTGTTTTAAGTCTTCCTCCGGCGTGGTGATGTGGGCAATTCCGAAGTTCTCTACGAGATCGTTCAGCACACCCGGCGAAACGAACGCCGGCAGCGTGGGACCGAGGCGGATATTCTTGATTCCCAAGTACAGCAACGTCAGCAGGATACACACCGCTTTCTGCTCGTACCACGAGAGTACCATAGACAGCGGCAGATCGTTCACGCCGCAACCGAATGCGTCGGCAAGCGCGACGGCAATCCGGATGGCACTGTAAGCGTCGTTGCACTGTCCGACATCCATCAGACGGGGCAGACCGCCGATGGTGCCGAGGTCAAGGTCGTTGAAGCGGTATTTGCCGCAGGCAAGAGTCAGCACCACGGTGTCGGCGGGTGTTTGTTTTACAAACTCCGTGTAGTAATTCCGACCGGGGCGTGCACCGTCGCAACCGGCAACCAAGAAGAAGTGTCGGATCGCGCCGGACTTGACAGCCTCGACAACCTGATCTGCCACGCCAAGCACCGTGCCGCGTGCGAAGCCGGTCATAACCGTGCTGCCGCCGTTAATGCCGGTGAAGGGCTTGTCCTCGGAGTAACCGCCCAGTTCCAAAGCCTTTTCGATCACCGGGGTGAAGTCCTTGTCCTCTCCGATGTGCGTGATTTCGGGATAGGATACCACCGCTGTGGTGAACACGCGGTCGGCATAGCTTGCTTTCGGCGGCATCAGGCAGTTGGTAGTGAACAGCACCGGCGCGGGAAGAGACGCAAATTCTTTCTGCTGGTTCTGCCATGCCGTGCCGAAATTGCCCTTGAGGTGGGAATACTTTTTCAGTTCAGGATAGCCGTGGGCGGGAAGCATTTCACCGTGGGTGTAGATGTTGATGCCTTTGCCCTCGGTCTGCTCCAACAACAGTTTCAAGTCATGAAGATCGTGACCGGAAATGACGATAAACGGTCCCTTCTCCACGGTCAGAGGAACGGTAACGGGTGTGGGCATACCGTAGCTTTCGGTGTTTGCCTTGTCCAGCAGTGCCATGCACTTAAGGTTCTTTTCTCCAACCTCCA
Source organism: uncultured Eubacteriales bacterium (assembly GCA_934489945.1). GTDB lineage: Bacteria > Bacillota > Clostridia > Oscillospirales > CAG-272 > RGIG8775. The sequence continues at coordinate 5,010 of CAKSSY010000058.1, read as the reverse complement.
TGACGACGGGAAGAAGCTCGTCCATACCAAGGTCTTCTCCGACGACAAAGAGTGCCTTTGCCAAGAAGCGGTTCACCTCCTCATCGGTATAGCCCAGCACCATGGCATGATGTGCATACGCCGCCATGCCGCGCACGCCGAAAAGAATGAGGGATTTGAGACTGCGGATGTCCTCTTGTGCAGTCCAGAGCTTTTCCATATCATAGTCTTCGGTTCGTCCGCACACAGAGGCACAGCCGGAACAATCGGGTACAAGGCGTGCCTTTTCCTCATGCACCCGGTCGGTCAACTCCCGAATGGTTTTTTCGTTGAAGTTTACGTTGGTGAGGGTGGTAAACAGTCCCTCTATGATGAGATGCCATGTGTCCGCGGTCACCGCCGGAGAATTGTCCGTTGCTCTTGCCAGTCCGATAAGCGCACCTGTCAACTTGTCCTGGAGTTTTGCTACCTCGGCACTCTTGCCGCAAACCCCTGCCTTGCCGGTACAACCGGTGCAACCCGCCGTCTGTTCACACTGAAAACAAAACATTTTATTTTCCATATTGGAATCCTCGCCTTCTTTTCTTTTTTATCCGGTATTTTTCCGTTCGCAGAAACGGTCACAATCTGTCGTGGAATAAACTTCCCGCTTTTGCTGCAATGCGAGGGCGGTGTATTCCATCGCCACAACAGAAAACCTCCTTGCTTTTCTGCCTATATTATAGTACAACAAAAACAACACGTCGGTTGAATTTTCAACGAAACCGATTTTTTATGAAAGATTTTTTATCTGTATGCGGATGGCTGACAGATGACAGATGACAGATGACAGATGACAGATGACAGAAAGAAGGCAATCCCCGACGGGGAAATACGCAAAAAGAAAAATATCACCCGGCGGAGAGTTCGGAATGAACGGCTTAAGGGTCACAAAACAACTTACGCCCTGTTCCGGAACGGAATTTTTATTACGCAGGCAATGCCGTCCGTTAAAAAGTTTTTGGCTCTTGCAGGAGTGAGAGTCTGATAGATCGGGGAATGGCGGTTTGTCGGATGCGGAACACTTGACAAACTGTGAATTTTGTATTATGATAAGGAGGAAGAATGTATCATTCCGATTTTCCGCAAACGACGGATTTTTTGTGAGGCTGAAATGGTGGTTGCAATTTCTTTTTTTGTGTTGGAAGTGTTGATACTGGCTCTCGGTGTTTTTCTCGGTTATAAACGCGGTACGGGGCGCAGTGTCGTTCGTTTAATCTATCTTGCGATACTGGGTGTGATCGCCTTGCTCCTCGGCAGGTGGATTGCGGAAAAAGGAGGGAACGCGATTTATGCGGTTATCCGTCCGGCTTTGACTGGCGAAGTGTCGGAGATTCTCGACGCGTCTCCCGAATTGGATCTGCTCTTGGCAGGGCTGATTCACGCTCTTTTGGTTCCGGTCTGCTTTGCCGTTTTATTCGGCGTTCTGGAGGCGTTGTCGACGATTTGTCTCAAAAAACTCTCGAAAAAAATTGTCTCGGCTGTAACCGGCAAAGACGGCGAACCGCAGAAAAAACACCGCGTTATCGGTAGTGTGATTGGCGCGATTACGGCATTTCTTGTTTTTACGGTCCTGTTTTCGCCCTTTTATGCTCTGATGAATCTTTGCGGCGGACTGAGCGACGAGACAGTGGCGTTTCTTGACGAAACGCTTGCCTCCGATGAAACTGCCGGAACGGCTGAAAACCAAACCGGAGGGCTGTTGTCCGTATCGGAACCCGGAACGGCAGGCGGGGTTCGCTTTGCGATGCCGTTGCTTTACACCCTCAGAAAGACTTCCGAAAATCCGCTTACAAAAGCCGGAACCGTTTTCGGCGGTGCGCTGACGGGCGGAAAAACGCCGCGTGAGGTCTCTTACCTCGCGACGAAAGAAGTGCCGAAGCTCGCTGACATTGCTGTGGTCGTTGTCCGCGACGTGAAAGAGGACAAAATCGGAAGCGGTGTTGCCGCGATCAACCACATTGCAAAGACGGTTCTGCCTGTTGTTTCGGATTCTCCCGTCGGCAGAGAGGCGGTGATTGCGGTGTCGCGTGCCGTCGGCAACATCATTCGGGAAAACGGTTCTTTTGCCGGAATCAGCAAAAACAGCGGCAATGTTATGTCGGATATTATGGTCGGTGCGGTTGCGGATGTTCTGGCGGAGGTCACGGAGGAAAATCTGGACGAAACTGCCAAGACGCTGTTCGGCATTGACATCCGTCCGCAGACGGGTGGCGAGACCACAAAGGAGTCCGAAACGCTCCAAACCCCGGAGGATACCATGAAACCGAATGATACGGATTCGTCGGAAACAACCGAGACTCCGACGCCCTCTGTGCCCGATGTACACGACGAACGGGGCGCGTTGGAATACCTTGAACAGATGGATTTCAGCAATCCGTCGGAGATTCTTGCGGATGAGAGTTCCTATGACAATCTGATCTGTGCGGTATATGTGGTGTCAAAGAACGCCGCTCTGCAACCGATTGTCAAAGCCTTCGGCGACATGGGTGGCGAGTTGTTCGGAGACAGCGGCACTTCTCCTCTGCCAAAATTGACCGAGGCGGAGATTACGGGACTTTACACCCTTCTCCTTTCCTCCATGTATGACGAGTCATTCTATTCCTCCGATCGCACATTGGAAGAAAAGGTGAAGCCCATCCGGGATGCCGTTACGGAAATGATGACGTCACGCGGGTATGACGTGGCGGAGAACCGTGTGGAGCTTGGTGCTATCTGTATTGTGGCACATTTCTATACGGAAGAGAATCTGGAGAAAATCACGATTTCTCCCGAAGACACAGTGACATTTGAAGAATTTCGGACGTATATGGGAGTTTAAGTATAAATTCTGAAAAAAGGAAGTCTCCACGAGCGTGGCGGCTTCCTTTTTGGATGGAAGCGGCTGATTCAGCCGGTCGGAAGAGGGGTCCAGTCGGATAGTGTAAAATCGGCGGAAATGCCGTCATAGGTTCCGCAGACGCGGAGTGGGGTTCCGTCGGACGACAGCCAGATTTTTCGGTCGCCGTGGCGGTTGATGCCGCAGACAAAACAGGCGGATTGACCGTCCGGTAGGGCAGACCCGTTTCCCGTCACCTCGTATTCCCCGAAGAGGAGAAGAAACGGAACCGAAAGTCCGGGCAGGCAGTCGCCGGGAAGAGAAAGCGTGTCAATACGGAGGATGGTATCGGAACCGTCGCTCGGGGCGGAGGCTTCTTGTGTGCGGGGAGAAACCGGCGAGACGGTGATGCCGGAGAAGGCGTTCGGTGTGTCGTAGGTCATGGCACCATCCGCGTCGAATCGGGCGGAAAACGCTTTCCCGTTTACCTCTCCCTCCACCCGACAGGTGAAGGGAGCGGTCGGCAACACGGAAAATCGAAGGCTTTTCGCGGGCTTTTGGCAGGAAGAAAACACAAACAACGCCATCGGCAGGAGCAGGAACCGTGCTATGTCCGGAGCGAGGGCGAAAAAACGGGACTTTTTCATGAGATTTTGTTACCTCGGTTGTAAATTTCGTTCGGCTATGATATAATGAATCACAGAAGAAGCTGTTTGAAGTGCTTCTGTCCATACTGTATTCGGAACCGAGGAAAACTATGAACATATACGGAAAATCCAGACTTTATGCTGCCTTGCCGATTCTTTCACGCGTCGGTACCTGTGCCGAAATCAACACCGACGCTTTGCGCCGGAACTATCGCACACTTACCGCCGGTTTGCCGTCCGGTACGGAGGCGATCTGTGTCGTGAAAGCCGATGCTTACGGACACGGGACACACACGGTTGTCCCGATTTTGTGGGAGGAGGGGTGTCGGCGGTTTGCCGTTTCCTGCATGGAGGAGGCGATGGATGTGAGAGGGATTCTTGCCGATGCCGACATTCTGATTCTCGGATACGTTCCGCCCGATCAGGCGGCGGAGCTTGCCGCAGAAAATCTCACGGTTGCCGCTCTTTCCGACGACTATGCACGTGCGCTTGCGTCTGAGGCGGTAGCGGCGGGGGTGTGTGTCAAGGTTCACATCAAGCTCGACACCGGTATGAATCGTCTTGGATTTCCCGCGTACTCCGTGGAGGACTGCCGGAAAACGGCGATGGATATTTTCGATCTGTCGCATCGGGAGGGGCTGTCGATTACCGGAATTTTCAGTCATTTTGCCGTTGCCGATGAGCTGGATGGCTATGAAATGACAAAACGTCAGGCGGCAAGATATCTTACGGTTACTTCCGAACTGGAACGGCTCGGTGCGGAGGTGGGAATTCGTCATCTTTGCAATAGCGCGGGGGCTCTCTGCTATCCGGAGTATGCCTTTGACGCCGTTCGGTTCGGGCTGGTGCTTTACGGCTATTCTCCTTTGACGGAGCTGACGATTCGGTTGGAACCTGTCATGCGGCTTTGCAGTATCGTGACGCACATTCATACGCTACGTGCGGGGGAGAAGGTCGGTTACGGGGCGACTTTTTGCGCCCCCGATGAACGAAAGATCGCTACGGTTGCAATCGGATACGCCGACGGTTTTTTGCGTGCTTATGGCGGTGCCGCCGTTACCTTTCACACGTCGGAAGGGGATGTCCGCGCAAAGATTGTGGGGCGTATCTGTATGGATCAGTGTATGGCGGATGTTACGGGGCTCCCTGTTTCGGTCGGTGACCGCGTGACTCTGTTCGGAGACACCGGTGCGGAACTGGAAGAACTTGCCGCACGTGCCGGAACCATTCCCTATGAGTCACTTTGCCTTGTGTCTTCCCGCGTTCCGCGTATTGCCGTGCGAGGTCGGTGAGAACGGGGGAACGGGGGAACGAAAGCGGAGGGAACCCTTTTCGGGAAAAGGGCTTCCCTCCGCTCCGTTTCCGCGCTCGCGCGGAAACGTTCACACCACCTTCCCCAAAGCTCTTGAACAAACAAAAAAGACGCACCGCCGTGACGCAAAAACGAACTGGCGAGACCGCAATAAAAGTTTTTGCGCCGCTTTTTTCAAAAAGCGGCACGTTCTCCCGTTCTCCTATCGGCGTTTC
>CAKSSY010000057.1 GCA_934489945.1 uncultured Eubacteriales bacterium | reverse complement strand
GGAGAACGTGCCGCTTTTTGAAAAAAGCGGCGCAAAAACTTTTATATCGGTCTCGCCGGTTTGTTTTTGCGTCACGGTGGCGCGTCTTTTCCTTTTGTTCAAGAGCTTTGGGAAAGGTGGTGTGAACGTTTCCGCGTGAGCGCGGAAACGGAGCGGAGGGACCCCTTTTCGGGAAAAGGGTTCCCTCCGCTTTCGTCTCCCGTTCTCTCTCGCCCCCGCCCCATATCGAACACTTTTTTACATACAAAAAAGCGGTTCGATTGTCGAACCGCTTTTTGCTTCCGCTCCTTATTCCTCGACCGATTCCTTGGAGCGGAAAAGCAGAGAGATACACCAAACACCGGCAAGAGCAACAACTGTGTAGACAATCCGGCTGAGAATGGCATCCTGTCCGCCGAAAATCCATGCCACGATGTCAAACTTAAAGAGTCCGATACTGCCCCAGTTCAGTGCGCCGATCACAGTGAGGATCAGCGCAATTCTGTCCATAATCATAGCAAATAATCCTTTCTCTTTTCAGTCAACAATATTCTTTACCTCACAGCACGCTTCTATTCTTCTCCTGACAAAAAATTTGTCATTCCGAAAAACCAAACCGCCAAGGTTTCCCGATTTTTACGGAAAAATCCGCGAAAATTGAAAATCATACTTGAAAAATGACAAGTGTTGTGGTATACTGAAGGGGTATGGATTCCCTTCAGAGGAGGACAACTTGAAAACCACACTGAAATTGCGGTCGGGCAACAGTATTCCCTGTATAGACCCGAATACCGCGCAAAAAAAGAACTATCTTTCCCGAAACGAAATCAATCAACTCCATCTGATGCCGTCGGGAGAACCGGTGGCATTTTCGGAGAACGCAGACGGAAGTGTCAGATATTATTTTGACTCCGAAGCACTCGTTGAGGCACCGCCCGAGCTTTGGTACGCTGCAAGCGGCGTCAAAACCGAAAAGTATGTGCTGGAAAGCGGCTCCGCCATTCCGCGTCTTAATGCCCGCCGCGCCGCTTCACAGGGCTTTTATACCAAGGAACGCCTTGAACAGATGAACTACGAAACGGTCGAAGAGCCGGTGGCGTATTCTCGCCGCGGCGACGATGTCGTGTTCTTCTATGATAAACGTACCGCGTCCCGCCTGCCGCTTATGTGCTGTAAGTGCGGAAAGGCTGTACGCTATAAACGTAAGCTGTGCGAGTCCTGCTATAACGAGGACCTCATCGTGCGCCGCGCACTCGGAGACGAACACCGCAACGCGCCGTATCATTATAAACGTGAACGGGTTCTTTTCTTTGACTTGGAATTGACCGGCTTTTACGACCGCGATGAGATTATTTCCATTTCTGTAATGAACGGATGCGGCGAAGTGGTCATGAATACGTTTGTCAAGCCCGTACATACCAAGAAATGGAAAAAAACCGAAAAAATACACGGAATCACACCGGAAATGGTTCAGGATTCCCCGACGCTGGCGGAACTGGTGCCGGATATAAAACATTTGTTCGATAATTGTGATAGTATTATTGCCTATGGGATATCCACCGACTTCAGTCATATCAAAACGATTTATGAAACCGAAGAAGAGCGGGAGGCACTGCACGCAAAAATATCGTGTTGTGCGAATGAATTCGTCCGATATATTCATGAACATTGCCCGGATGTTGTCCATGCATCGTTGACGGACGCAATGGAATGTCTGAAAATTGACTGGGACGGAATCCCACACTCGTCTATCGCCGACACCGTAGCCTGTAAGAAGGTGTGGGAGCGGCTTTTCCCGAATTATTATGACGATTAAGTTTCACGTGAAACAAGATTCGACACATTGTCAGACAAAATTCCCCGAAATCGTTTTTTTCGGGGAATTTTTTGCAAACCAAGACTGAAAAACACGTCGAAACAGGAAAGGAAGAAACATGAAAGAAGTCATACTCTGTAAATATGGCGAAATCATTCTTAAGGGAGCAAACCGAAAATATTTTGAAGATTCTCTTTGCCGGGATATCCGCCGTCGGTCCGCTCAATACGGAGAATTTACAGTCGAACGTGCTCAAAGTACCATTTATATTGAACCGAAACAGGACAATTGCGATATAGATGGTATGTTTGCCGCTGCACGGAAGGTTTTTGGCATTGTTGCCGTCAATCGTTGCGCGGTTTCAGAAAAAAATTTTGAAAGCATTGTCAAAACTGCCCGTGAATATCTTCCCGCCTTTCTGAAAGGTAAAAAGACCTTCAAAGTGGAGGGAAAACGATCGGATAAGACATTTCCCATGAATTCCATGGAACTTGCGGGCGAGTTGGGGGCAGTTATTCTTGACGCAATGCCAGAACTGCGTGTAGATGTTCATAATCCGGATGTCGTGGTTCACGTGGAAATTCGTGAATTTGGTGCCTATCTTCATGCCGGGCACTTCAAGGGGGCGGGCGGAATCCCTGTCGGCACAAGCGGAAAAGGGTTATTGCTGATTTCCGGGGGAATTGACTCTCCTGTTGCCGGCTATATGATGGCAAAACGCGGTGTCAAAATCGAGGCAGTCCACTTTGAATCCTTCCCCTATACCAGTGAGCGCGCATTGGAAAAGGTCTTTACATTGGCAAAGATTGTTTCGGAATATGCCGGTCCCATCCGGATGCACGTGGTATCCTTGACCGAAATTCAGGAAAAACTGGTCAAAAGTTGCTGTGAAGATTACTTTACGCTTTTGTTGCGACGCTATATGATGGCAATTGCCAATAAAATTGCTCATAAAAACGATTGCGGTGCCTTGATCACAGGGGAAAGTCTCGGACAGGTCGCAAGCCAGACGATGCCGGCAATCGGTGTAACCGATTGCATGACCGATCTTCCCGTTTTTCGTCCCTGTATCGGGTTGGACAAAGAGGAGATTGTTACCATTGCACGCCAAATCGATACCTTTGACACCTCCATTCTCCCCTATGAGGATTGTTGTACGGTGTTTACACCAAAACATCCGAAAACCAAGCCGGAACTTGAAAAAGTAATGGCAGAAGAGCAAAAACTCCCCTTTGATGAGTTGGTAGAAAAGGCAATCGCGGAGATGTATACCAAGACCATCACATTCGGCGATTGATTTCACGTGAAATGAAGATGAAGATGACAGAAAAGGAGTTTTGCACACTCTGTCAAAAGTGCTTTTGCAGCAATTCCCTTTCGGAATTTGCCGCAACAGATTGCCTGTCTCAGTTTTATCGCATGGTCGACCATATGTTGCAGGTAAACTCAACCATGAATCTTACCGCCATTACAGAACCGTATCAGATTATCATAAAACATCTTGCCGATTCTTTGACTGTAGCAAAATATATTCCGCATGGGGCAAGTTTGCTGGATGTCGGTTGCGGTGGCGGCTTCCCTTCACTGCCGCTCGCAATTGCCCGTCCCGACCTTCGGATCACCGCTCTTGACAGCACCGCCAAGAAAACAACCTATGTTTCGGAATCCGCCCGTCTGTTGGGACTTGACAATCTGACAACTCTGACAGACAGAGCCGAAACATTGGCACATGATATGAACTACCGGGAACAATACGATGTCGCGATTGCACGCGCAGTTGCTTCCCTGCCCGTTTTGTGTGAGTTGTGTATTCCATTTGTAAAGATTGGCGGTTATATGATCGCAATGAAAGCAAAAAACACCGATGAACCTTCCGGAAACGCAGCACAAAAACTCGGTTCCGCCCGGTTTGTTGAGTACACACTAAGCCTTTACGGAAATGAAATTCCGGAAGAACGATCCATCCTGATCAGCCAAAAGCAAAAAATGACCGATAACACCTACCCACGTCCCTATTCCCGAATCAAGAATAAACCCTTATAAAGAAACGGTCGGGAACTTTTTGAAAAAAGTTCCCGACACCCTCAAAAACTTTTGGAACAAAAGAAAAAAGATGCGCCGCCGTGACGCAAAATGAAATGGCGAGACCGCCACAAAAGTTTCGCCCGCCTTTTCAAAGGCGGCGCAGTCAAGGACGCGCAGTCCTTGTCGCGCTCCGCAGAGCGCGAAATCTCTCTTCGGCGTTTCTTTTTGCTTAGCTTTTTCTTTGCGCCTTGGCTCCAAAGAAAAAGCGGCTGTGGAGTTTGCACGAGAGAACAGGAGAGACGAAAGCGGAGGGAAGCCCTTTTCGGGAAAAGGGCTTCCCTCCGCTCCGTTTCCGCGTACACGCGGAAACGTTCACACCACCCTCCCAAAAGCTCTTGAACAAAGGAAAAAGTTCGTCGCCGCAACGCCAAGCAAACCGGCGAGACCGCTACAAAAGTTTCGCCCGCCTTTTCAAAGGCGGCGCGGTCAAGGACACGCAAGTCCTTGTCGTGCTCCGCAGAGCGCGAAATCTCTTATCGGCGTTTCTTTTTGCCCTTCCCTGTTGCAAACAATATGTAGAAAAATTGATTTTTGTCCGACTCTCTGAGTCGGATTTTTTATGTGATAGCTCATATTCCGACACGTTTTTCCGGTTGTATATGATAGAATAATGACAGGAAATGGAAATCTAATACATATAAAGGAGTTTCACATGAAAAAAGAAGCTAAAAATCCCGAACAATACCGCAATACACATGGTAACATGTTCCAAAATTTGTGGAATCGCCTTGCCTTTGACAAGAAAAAGGAATTTGTTGTACAGGTTGACGTTGGACAAATTCGCCCAAATACATCACAACCTCGTCAGGATTTTGAAGTCAACTCCATTGTTCAATTGGCAGATTCCATTCGTCAATACGGAATTTTGCAACCACTTACCGTCAGAAAATGCGAAGGAACCGACGGCTATCGCTATGAACTGATTGCCGGAGAACGTCGTCTCCGCGCTGCCAAAATGTTGGGAATGAAAACCGTTCCCTGCCTTATTTCCGATGTGGATGACACCGCATCCGCAGAATTGGCACTTGTAGAAAATATGATTCGCGAAAATCTGAATATGTTCGATCAGGCAACGGCTTTTTCCACTTTATCAACCAAATTCGGACTCACACAGGAAGAAATTGCACGAAAATTGTCCATCAGCCAATCTGCTGTTGCAAACAAAATCCGTCTGCTGAAGCTGTCAGCGGAAGAAAGAAAACAAATCAGCGAAGCAAATCTCACAGAACGCCACGCGCGTTCCTTTTTGCGCATCACCAATAAAGCATTGCGCGCCCGCACGATATCCGAAGTCATCGCCAAGGGATATAACGTCGCAGATACCGAAAAATATATTCAGGATGTTCTCAACACGGAAGTTTCACGTGTAAAGAAGGCACAAGACGCAAAGAAAAAAGTAATATTAACTGCTGACGTTGTTTGTTCCAATATCGATCGTTATGTGGACAAGTTGTGTTCGGTTTCCAATCTGGTGTCTGCTGAAAAGAAAATAGTCGGAGAAAACACCGTCATTACGCTCACTGTGAAAAAAGAAGTCGGTTGACAGATTCGACAGGTTTCACGTGAAACATCAACAATTCGACAAAAGAAGGCGCGAACATTTGTTCTTTCGTTTCACGTGAAACACAACTTCGACAAAAAATGTCAAGTTTCACGTGAAACGAAATTGTTTTACGTGAAAACAAAGCCGTTTCCTGTAAAGGAAGATACAAATTTCTGAAAGCACCCATCAATCCGTAAACTCAACATTTCAAAGCTGAATCCTCATGAAATACAGTATTTTCCGGACGATTTTTCTGAAAAAACCGAAATATTTCGGCAAAACTGTTGCAAAAAAGGGGGATCTGTGCTATAATAATATCGTGGTATATTCTGGACAAAGTACGGAGGAATTGAAATGGCAAAAGTAATTTCATTTGCAAATCAAAAAGGCGGCGTCGGAAAAACGACTTCCGCTGTGAACATTGCCGCGTCGCTCGGCGTTCTCGGGCACCGTGTTCTGCTTTTTGACCTTGACCCTCAGGGCAATACAACAAGCGGCATCGGTGTCGCAAAAAAACAGTTGAAACTGACCTCAAAAGACGTAATTATGAACGAGGTTGCCGCCAAAGACGCCATTTTGGAAACGGAATTTGAAAATGTTTGGCTGATTCCGACCAACATTTCACTGGCAGGTGCAGAATTTGAACTTTTTGACACCTTTGAAACCGACGCGCCGAATTGTATGAAAAGAGCACTGGCTCCGATTCAGGATGATTTTGATTACATAATTGTCGACTGTCCGCCTTCACTCAGTATGCTGACGGTCAATTCCTTCACGGCAAGCGACGGAATCGTTGTGCCGATGCAGTGCGAATTTTACGCCTTGGAAGGACTCTCTCAGCTCATGGGAACCATCAAGGGAATTAAACAGAAATACAATAAGGATCTGACCGTCACCGGCATTCTGATCACCATGTACAATCCTCGTTTGTTGCTTTCCATGCAGGTCATCAACGAGCTGAAAAAGCATTATGCGGACAAGCTCTTTTCCACCACGATTTCGCGCAACGTGAAACTGACAGAGGCACCCGGATTCGGAAAACCGGTATATTATTACGACAAAAACGCCAAGGGAAGTAAAGAATATCTCGAAGTTGCCAAAGAACTGGCGGATAGAATATAAAACAGAAAAGAGGAAATCATTATGGCCGATAAAAAAAGCAAAGGTGGTCTCGGACGAGGCTTTTATGATATTTTTGACGACAACGAAAGTTCTGCAAAGGATTCTGCCGCCGAAATGGTGCGAATCTCCAACATAGAGCCGAGAAAAGACCAACCCCGAAAGACGTTTGACAAAGAATCTCTCGAATTGCTTGCGGATTCCATTGGAAAATACGGGGTTTTGCAGCCAATTATTATCCGTGAGAACCTGTCAAATCCGGGGACTTATGAGATTATTGCCGGCGAACGTCGCTGGAGAGCGGCAAAATTAGCCGGAAAAACTGAAATTCCCGCCGTAATTATTGACGGTGATGAACTGAAAGCGGCACAGGTTTCTATCATTGAAAACGTACAGCGTGAAGACCTCAATCCCGTAGAAGAAGCCATGGCATACGACACTTTGATCGAACGATTCGGGTTAAAGCAGGAAGAAGTGGCACAACAAGTAGGGAAGAGCCGCTCCGCCATTGCCAATATGCTCCGTTTGCTGGATTTACCGGACGAAGTGCTGGAAATGCTCCGTGATGGTATGATTTCAACCGGTCATGCACGTGCCGTTCTCGGTTTGACAAACGAAGAAAATATGCTTCCTCTCGCCAACAAGATTGTTTCCAACAATATGTCAGTTCGTGAGGTTGAAAATGCCGTCAAAAAGCTCAATTCTATTGAGCAAGAGGCAGCCGAAGCCGAAATTGCGGCTCCTTCTCCCTATAAAATGATGGCAAAATCCTATATGAGGGACCTTGAACGCCGTTCCATGCAGGCACTCGGCAGAAAAGTTAAGATTTTGCAGACGGCACGCAAAAAGGTTGTTGAGCTTTCTTTTGACAGCAACGACGACTTGGAAGTGCTTTTGACCACCATTTGCGGTCAGGAAATCTTCAGCGAAAACTGATTTTTCGACAAGTTTCACGTGAAACACACCAAAAATGTTTCCCGTGAAACAATCGACATATTCCGACGCGCAACAGATGCACGCCATGACAGGAAGAAAGGATTCAAAAAATGCTGGATATCAAATATATTAAGGAAAATCCGGAAGAAGTCGTAGCCAGACTTGCCAAAAAAGGAAAAGATGCAAAAGAGGATATTGAAGCCATTTTGCGTCTGGATGCAAAGCGTAGAGAGATCATTGCCGAGGTTGAATCTGCAAAAGCCGAGCAAAACAAAGCAACCAAGCAGATTCCGATGATGAAAAAAGAGGAAAAAGACACCACAGAACTGTTTGCCAAGATGAAAGAACTGTCGGCAAAGGTAAAAGCCGACGAAGACGCGCTTAAAGAAACCGAAACGCAACTGATGTCCTTCATGCTCGGATTGCCGAATCTGCCCGATACAGACCTTGTCGGCGGGGGAAAAGAGAACAATCAGCCTCTTCGTTACTATGGTGAGCCGAGAAAATTTGATTTTGAACCCAAAAATCACGTTGATCTTTGCACGGATCTTGGACTGATCGACTACAAGAGAGGCGTAAAACTCTCCGGAAACGGATTTTGGATTTATACCGGGCTTGGCGCAAGACTGGAATGGGCTTTGATTAACTATTTTATTGATACACACATCGCAAACGGCTTTCAGCTCATGTTAGTCCCGCATATGCTCAGCTACGAGTGCGGTCTTACTGCCGGTCAGTTCCCAAAATTCAAGGATGATGTGTACTGGTTGGAAACTGCCGAGGACGAACGCCGCCGTTTCATGCTTCCGACAGCCGAAACCGCACTGGTTTCTCTTCACAGAGACGAGATTCTCACAGAAGAAGATCTTCCCAAGAAATATATCAGCTATACGCCCTGTTTCCGTCGTGAAGCAGGCAGTTATCGTGCCGACGAGCGCGGCATGGTCAGAGGTCACCAATTCAACAAGGTCGAAATGGTACAGTACACCTTGCCCGAAAAGAGCGATGAAGCCTTTGAAGAGCTGGTTGCCAATGCCGAAAACCTTGTAAAAGGTCTGGGATTCCATTTCCGCACCGTCAAACTTGCCGCCGAAGATTGCTCTGCCTCCATGGCGCGCACATATGATATTGAAATTCATATTCCTTCTATGAACGGCTACAAAGAAGTCAGTTCGGTCTCCAATGCGCGCGACTATCAGGCACGCCGCGGTATGATGCGTGTCAAGAGAGATTCCGGCAAAATTGAATATCTCCACACACTCAATGGCAGCGGACTTGCCACCAGTCGTGTTTTCCCGGCAATTGTGGAACAAAATCAGAACGCTGATGGTAGCGTCACCATTCCCGAAGTGCTCCGCAAATACGTCGGCGTAGACATTATCAAAAAATAACCAACATGGGGGGAAGTTTCAAAAAAACTCCCCCCATTTATAAAAGTCGAATGAAATCGGAAAAGATTTCCGATTTCTGGAAAAAGAATGGGATTACTGCTTCCACTCTGCTAAACCGAGAAGTTCCAATAGGGATCTATAAGAGCAGAAACGGGCGGGTATAACAATTCCGTCTCTTTACAGAACAGGAAGGCAGACAATCCCTCTTGTTCATCGAAAGAAACCATTTCACAACATTTCACACAAATACAAGGGCAGGGACGTATTTTATGTCCGGAAAGGAAACCACAATGTTTCGGTCCCTCACAGCATGGCAGGAATTTTTTCAAGCCATGATTCTATGGATTCACAATTTTTTCAATCCAAAACTCGAAGGCTATACCAATTTTGATTTTGGAAACGGAATTCTGAGTCTCCAAATCATCATTTTCGGAATTTTTGCCGGTGTTTTGCTCGCCTCCTTTTACACCATCTACATCCGAACCACGCTCGGCAAGATCGTCCGCGCGTTGCTCGAAAAAGAGGCTCTTTCACCGGAAAACGCCCTGACGTTGTCCGACTGCGGTCTGGAAAGAAACCCCTTTATCCGACATGCCATTTTACATGGCTACACACTGAATCGAGTCATTCATTGCGTCGAAAAAGAGGAATATGAAGCTTCTCTTGCCGAAACAACAGGAAAAAAACCGAACTTTAAGAAAAACGCGCTGTCCTGTCATTTTTACATCCCCGAAGAGAACCGGATCACTGCCGAAATGCGTTTCCGTGAACGGGGAAGCGGTTACTTAACCTTTTTCTTTGTTGCCTTCGTCAGTCTCCTGTGTGTCATTCTGATCTTTGCTCTTCTCCCACAACTCATCGCATTTTTCGACAATGTCATCAGTTTGTTCAGTCTGAAGGGCAATATGCAACAATGAACGTTTGTTCCAAAGGAAATACGATTATGATAAAAAAGAAAAAACCCGAGCTTCTTTCTCCCGCAGGAAATGCGGAAAAGATGCGTGCGGCGTTTCTGTACGGTGCCGATGCCGTATATCTTGCGGGAAACCGCTTTGGTATGCGTTCGGCGGCAGACAATTTTACCGTGGAAGAGCTTTATGAGGCGGTCTCCTTTGCACACGCGCGGGGGAAAAAGATTTATCTGACGGTCAACACCATGCCGCACGAGGACGAATTCGCACCACTTGCAGAATATCTGACCGACATCCGCAGGGCAGGAATTGACGCGATGATCGTTGCCGATCTCGGTGTAATGGCTCTGATAAAAAAAATCATCCCCGATATGGAAATTCATATATCCACACAGGCGGGTATCGTCAGTTCGGCGGCGGCAAAGGCATATGTGGAACTCGGTGCCCAACGTGTCGTACTTGCACGCGAGCTGAACCTTGATGAAATCCGCGCCATCCGGGAAAAACTGCCGGAGTCGGTTGAAATAGAAACCTTTATTCACGGTTCCATGTGCGTTTCCTACAGCGGACGTTGTATGCTCTCCCATCATCTGACCGGACGCGACGGCAACCGCGGTGCCTGTACGCAACCGTGCCGCTGGAATTACCATCTGATTGAGGAAAAACGTCCCGATACTCCGATTCCCATTGAAGAAAACGATCTCGGAACCTTTATTATGTCCTCAAAAGACATGAACACCATCCGGATTCTGCCCGAGCTGGTCGCGGCAGGAATCGACTCCTTCAAAATTGAAGGTCGCATGAAGAGTGCATACTACACCGCAGTCGTCACCAACGCCTACCGCATGGCTCTTGACCGATATTTTGCCGATCCCGACACTTATGTTTTCAACGAGGATTGGAACAAAGAACTCGAAAGTGTCTCTCATCGCGAGTATGCAACCGGATATTACCAAAATTTACCATTTAATGAAGCGCAACTCTGTTCGACCGTCGGGTATATACGGGACAAAGCCTATTTCGCGGTTGCCGTCGGAGAGGAGCGGGACGGGCTTGCGCGTTTCCGTCAAAAAAACAAAATCAAACTCGGCGACATTGCCGAGATACTTACGCCGGGAAAAGTCGGACTTCGGTTCCGCGTAGAAGAGTTACGCGGAGAGGACGGAGAGCCGATTGAATCCGCACCGCATCCGTCGCAGATTTTCTACTGCCGTGTTCCTTTTGAGGTACACGAAGGAGACATTCTGCGTTCGGGTGAATAAACCATCCTGGAGGAAAACTATGCTGAAAATTGAACGGGTTTCGGTTATGAACCTGGAAAATGCCATACGCGGCGCACGCAATCCGATGAACAGTTGGGCAAAAAGCGACAGTGCCTACGACGAGGAAGGGAACTACGTTCTCGGTCCTGCCGATCTTGATTTTGCGCGTCGTCTTTGCCGCGCGGGAAGTGACGAAAGAAAATTTATCCGTCAGATTTTTGTGAGTCTTGACATCACGGCACCCCTTTACTGGTGGAAGGAATTTGACACCTACAAAGTCGGCACGGTTGCCAATTCGACCTCGACAATGCACAAAATTCACGCGAAATCATTTGAACGTGATGATTTCAGCCACGACCGGCTGGATGAAAAAGGGCTGGCAATGTTGGACACTATCATTGCGTATCTGGAGGGAGAGCGTCAGCGATATGTTGCCGACAGAGAAAATCGGCAAGGTTGGCATAATATGATTCAGATTTTGCCGTCAAGCTACAATCAGATGCGTACCGTAACGCTGAACTACGAAAACCTTGTCAATATTTATTATGCACGCCGTGCGCACAAACTTGCCGAGTGGCACACCTTCTGCGATTGGATCAAGACTTTACCCTATGCTTCCACTTTGATACTTGTAAAAGATTAAGAACGGGAACGGGGAAAACGTTTGGGGAGCCTTTTGTAAAAGGCTCCCCAAACCACGCGAAAACTTTTGAAACAAAGGACGCAGGGAACGGTCAGGAACTTTTTGAAAAAAGTTCCCGACACCCTCAAAAACTTTTGGAACAAAAGGAAAAGACGCGCCGCCGTAACGCAAAAACAAACCGGCGAGACCGCAATAAAAGTTTTTGCGCC
>CAKSSY010000056.1 GCA_934489945.1 uncultured Eubacteriales bacterium | reverse complement strand
TGTCTCACGTCCTCGGTTGCGGTCAACAAAAAGGAAAACCCGAGTTTTATCGCGGCGTTGAAGTGGAAGCCACTTTGTTGCCGAAAATTCAGTTGGACATTGTAGTCAGCAAAATTCCGGTGCGGAGCGTGATTGAAACCGCAAAAAAGGTGCTGTACACCGGTCATATCGGCGACGGGAAAATCTTTGTTTATGATGTAGAAAATGTAGTGAAAGTCAGAACCGGCGAAGAAGGTTATGACGCACTGCAGGATGTGGAGTAAACTATGTGTTCCATTATCGGATATTGCGGAAAATGTCCTGTCTATGAAGACTTTGAGAAAGGGTTTGAAAAAACCCTTTCCAGAGGCCCGGATGACAGCCGCGTCAAAAAAGCCGGAGAAGGTCTGCTCGGATTTCACAGACTTGCCATCATGGGATTGACCCCGGAAGGGATGCAACCGTTTGAACTGGATGGCAGTTATCTTGTTTGCAACGGTGAAATCTACGGATATGAAAAAATCAAAGAAAAGCTGTCCGAAAAATATACTTTCAGAAGCGGCTCGGACTGCGAAATTCTTCTTCCTATGTATCGGGAATACGGCATTGATATGTTTGGAATGCTCGATGCGGAATTTGCGTTGGTTCTTTACGATGCCAAAACGGATGAATACATTGCCGCACGCGATCCCATCGGAATCCGTCCTCTCTATTATGGGTACGACCGCAACGGTGTGATAGTCTTTGCCAGTGAACCGAAAAATCTTGTCGGAATGTGTGGCAAAATTATGTCTTTCCCTCCCGGGCATTACTATAAAGGCGGGAAATTTATCTGTTACCGCGACATTTCCGAGGTGGGCGAAATTTGTCACGATGACACAGAGACCGTTTGCCGGAAAATCCGCGAAAAGTTGATTGTCGGCGTAGAAAAACGTCTCGTTTCCGATGCCAAAGTCGGGTTTCTCCTCTCGGGAGGTCTAGACTCCTCTCTCGTCTGTGCGATTGCTCAGCAAAGAAGCCAAAAACCGATTCACACCTTTGCAATCGGCATGGAGGGGGATGCCATTGATCTGAAATATGCAAGACAGGTGGCTGACTATATCGGAAGTGAACACACCGAAGTCATTATGACGAAAAAACAGGTGCTTGACTCGTTGGAAAATGTGATTCATCTGCTCGGAACCTTTGATATTACCACCATACGTGCCAGTATGGGAATGTATCTGCTTTGCAAATGGATCCACGAAAACACAGACATTCGCGTCCTTCTTACCGGAGAAATATCGGACGAACTGTTCGGTTACAAATACACCGATTTTGCCCCATCCGCAGAAGAATTTCAGAAAGAATCGGAAAAGCGGGTGCGGGAATTGCATATGTATGATGTGCTTCGTGCCGACCGCTGTATTTCCGTCAACTCTCTTGAGGCGAGGGTTCCTTTCGGCGATCTTGATTTTGTCAAATACATTTTATCGGTCGATCCCGAAAAGAAAATGAACACTTACGGCATCGGCAAATATCTGCTTCGCCATGCCTTTGAAGGCGATACTCTGCCGCATGACATTCTGTATCGTGAAAAAGCCGCCTTTTCGGATGCGGTCGGTCATTCCATGGTGGACGACATCAAAGAATTTGCGGAAGGACAATACACCGAAGAAGAATTCCGACAGAAGAGTCGGAAATATACACATGCTACTCCTTTTACCAAAGAGTCCCTGCTCTATCGTGAGATTTTTGAAAAATATTATCCCGGTCAATCCGATATGATCGTGGATTTTTGGATGCCGAACAAAACTTGGCAGGGATGCAACGTAAACGATCCGTCTGCAAGAGTACTTTCCAACTACGGCGCAAGCGGAAAATAAAACCAATAGAAATATTGAACAAAAAGGCGATGTTAAGAAACGCAAAAAGAGTTTCTTAACATCGCCTTTCAAACAGGGAAAAAGACATTACCAGTAGTGATATTTCTTTCGTTTGACAATCAGAAATATGGTTCCGAGGACGACGGACATAAATTCGGCAATTACCACCGAGAACCAGATCCCGTTCAATTTCCAGATTATCGGTAACAAAAGAATCGCGGCACTTTGAAAAACCAAGGTGCGCAAAAACGAAATCAAGGCAGACGTAACACCGTCATTCAAAGCAGTAAAAAATCCGGACGCAAAGATCCCGAATCCCAAAAAGCCAAACGAGAGAGCAAACATCCGAAACCCGGACACCGTCATTTTGAGCAGTTCCGCATCATATCCGACAAAAATTTTTGACAGCGGAGCCGCGAGAAGTTCTGCCGAGATTACCATGAAAATCCCGACAACGCCAATCAAAATCAGGCTTTTCCGAAGCAGGCTTTTCAGTTCCCCGTGATTTTGTGCGCCGTCGTGATACCCGACAACCGGCGCAATACCGATGGAAAAGCCAACAAAAATCGCCGAAAAAATCATACTGACATACATCATAACACCATAGGCAGAAATCCCGTTTTCGCCTGCGTATTCCATAAGCTGAAAATTATACAGAATTCCGACAAGACTCATGGAAATATTACTCATGAACTCAGACGAACCGTTCGTACACGCCTTAAGGATTGCCTTACCGTCAAAGACCGTCTTTCCAAGATGAAGAATACTGCTGTTTTTCCGGAAAAAGTAAATCAAAGGAATTACTCCGCCAACTGTCTGTGCTACAGCGGTTGCGACAGCTGCGCCCGCAAGTTTATACTCCTGCGGAAGCAGGATGACCAGCACAGCGTCCAAAATCATATTACAAAAACCAGAGGCAATCGTCACCGCAAGCCCCAAGTGGGGTTTTTCCGCCACAACGAAAAAGCTCTGAAACATAACCTGAAGCATAAAAAAGGGCAACGCCACAAGAATAATGCGGGCATACAGCACACAATTTTCAAGCAACGCGCCTTCCGCTTTCAGCATCCGGGCAATCGGGCTTATCAAAAAAAATCCGAGGACAGAAAGAACCACTCCGATCAGGAAAGCGGTATATACGAACAAGGAAAAACATCGATTTGCCTTTTCCTTATCGCCTTCTCCGTAAGTTTTGGCAACCAGCGCGGTACCGCCGGTTCCGAACATAAAGCCGACCGTGCCGAGAATCATCAGAATCGGCATAATCAGATTGACCGCGGCAAATGGCGTTTTGCCTGCAAAATTGGACACAAAAAAACCATCCACCACGCTGTAGATGGAAGTAAAAATCATCATAGCAATGGATGGAAGAGTAAATCGAATCAGTCTTTTGTAAGTAAAATGATCAGAAAGTTGGATATGCATGAGTTCCTCCGGCGTTCTGTTTCCTTGTTTTCCTACGAAAACATATAAATAAAGCAAAAGTCACAGAGAAAAAATCGGCATTTCCTCTCCGGACATAAAATCAGACAGGAGTCATTATAGTACACAATCATATTCTTGTCAATAGGCAACCAAAATATTTCTCCCGAAGCAAAAACGCTTGTTTACCGAGATATCCGATCGCAAAAGATTCCCCTTTCCAAGACAGATTGTCTTGGAAAGGGGAATCTTTTCATTTTTTCGATTTTATTCGGTTACCATATTTGCCATCGAAGAACCGAGATAAATAACCAACGCGGAAAGCTGGCACGGCATTGTTACCGAAGCGGTCTCAACACCGTTGACCTTGACTTTCAGCGTCTGCCCCCGGCTTAGATTCATTGTGGTTTTGGATCCGACCGCGGAAAAATTCCGACACTTTGTCGCCTCATTTCCCATACCGTTTGCGGGACAAAGAGCCAGTACCGTCCCACCGTTGTAAGTGTATCCCTGCTCTGTATCAAGAGAAGAATTGCCTCCGGAGGTACTGATTACCGTAATTTCTCCGCCGGAAAATACAATCCCCTGATAAGCGGTTCGGCTGTTGGAGTCAATTCCGTCTCCACCGGCATAAATCATCACCTTGCCGCCTTCAAAAGTAATACCTGTCCCGGACGTAGCAGTGGCGTTAATTCCGTCATCTGCCGAAACAACCGAAATATCTCCGCCTCGTATGACAACAAAGTTTCCCTCCAGTCCCTCATAACTGTCGGTAACATTGATCTTGCCACCGGTTACGGTAACGGTTCCGTCTGCGTGAACCCCGTCGTCTTTGGAGAAAAGGGTGAGTGTGCCGCCGGAAATCAGAATATTTCCGGTAGACATTTCTCCGTTTTCCAGTTGTGTTTCACCGTTTGCGTGAAGGGCGTCATCGTAAGACTCAACCACAATCGTACCGCCGGTTACATGAATTTCATTATCTGCCTTGATTCCCTTTGTCGAATAATCGCCCTTTTCGGGGTTTCCGTCCATCATACCGGGAAATCCGCCCATACCACCCCCGACGGATGCGGTGTAATTTGTCCAATTGCAGGAAAGTGAGCCGCTACGAGACATCAACGCCAAGGTATCGTAAGAAGTGTTCCAAGTTATAAAATCGGACTTGACCACATACTCCGTGTCTTGTCCCTGTGCCTGATCGGTCGAATAGACAAAAAGCTGTATCGATTCATAACCTTCCATTTTTTCAAAAGCGTAATAGTAATAAGTCTCTCTGCCGCCGTTTACAGATTTTTTCAACGTCGCATTCGCCCACACAAAATCGCTTTCACTGTTATAATATCGGATGGAATACCGATAGTTTTTTGAAGTAAAGCGAATATAACGGACATCTTCCGCTTCGTCGGACTTCTCCACGTCTTCAGAATACGGTGAGTATCGATCGGTATAAATATTCAGAATTGCTTCGTCGCTGATCTCCACATCAAAGGCGGCATCAATTCCGTCACAGGTGGCGTAAATGGTTACGGTCCCACCGGACAGAGAAACGCTTCCCTTTTGCTTCCCTTTTGAAGACACATCGGAATTTGTGGTTTTTATGCCATCTCCACTTTTGGCAATCAACGTCAATACACCACCCGAAATGTTTACCCCGTCATTGCCCTTCAGGGCGTTATCGGCGCAAGTAACGGAGAGGGTAAGATTTTTTACACCGAGATCATCCTTTGTGTGAATGCCGTTATTGTTGGCGGAAATCACGATAAGCTCGCCTTTTCCGCCAAGATCCAGATCACATTTGGCATAAATTGCGGAAGAACAAGCGGTGGAATCCTCTGACGAAATCGCTTCCCGCATGTCATAAATATAATTTTTGCTGTTCTTTTTCGCCGTAATCGTTACTTTGTCTCCGGAAAGAACGATAATCGGATTTTCCTCCTTGTTGTACAGCGTTACGCCTTGCAATTCCAATTCAAATTTGTAATCGTCACCGCCGTCAATGACGATTTGACCGTCAAATTCTCCTGAAATTGAGCAAACAGTATCCGCCGTCAGTCCCGAAAATGTCAGGGTTTTCCCGTTCAGGTTCCAACAGTTATCGGTTCCCTCAGAGCAGGTAACGGAAAGCGTATTGGCATTTTGAGGCAAATCTTCCGGAATATCGGTTTTCTCCGGCATCATCGTTTCGGCAGAAGATCCGGATACATCTGCCGTAGTTCTATCTGTTTGTTGACCGTTCCCGGCATCCGGATCCTGCCGTTCGGAATGGCAGGAAGTCAAAACACAGGACAATCCCAAACAAAAAACCAAAATCAGAGATAATATTTTTCTCATCACAAAATCATCCTTTCTTACAGATCTCCCTCGGAAATATCGGCACGGGAACATTGGATTTCCAGATTCCCGTTGCGGGTACGAATCGCATCCAACATCGCTTTTTCATCGGAGACGTTTTTCAGAATTACCCGATATCTCAGGCGGAACATACTACCCATATTGACCGATTTCACATTTTCAAGTTCGGTGGAAACGGTATAAGACTCGAAAATATCATCAAAAACTGTTGTATAGTCCAACATTTCCGGAATCGTAATTTTAATCATCTTTTCGCAGGTTTTCAAACGATTCGGCATCAACGGAATTCTTTGAAAAATCAAAAGCAACCCGCCCGCAATCAACAGAAAAGCAATACCGTAAGCAAGGTACCCCATACCAAAAGCAAGCCCCGCCGCCATGGCAATAAAGATTATGGCAATTTCACGTGCCGTTCCGGGTGCCGAGCGAAACCGCACCAGACTGAATGCACCGGCAATTGCCACACCGGTGCCGAGATTTCCGTTGACAAGAGCAATCACCACCGCAACCGTCATCGGAAGAAATGCTGTAGCTACACAAAAACTCACGGAAGATTTGGAACGATAACACGCCAGCAATGCGTAAACAACACCGCTTATGAGTGCGGTAATCAAAACGATAAAGAAACCGGTTGCGGGGACATTTCCGTCACGAAAAATGGATTCAAACATAACGCTTCACTCCTTGAAATTATGGATTTTCGATATTCCCGCTCGTATGCGGCACCGTATTTGGAAAAGGATTGTTTTTGGATGTTCTCACGGCAAAGCAGATTGCACAGCCACAGCGGCAATGACGTTCCGCTTTTCAACTCCATCAGCACCGTATCCTCCGGGAGCAGATTTTCTCCCTTGAGAGAAGTGTGAAAATCCAATCCGACGGTGCGATAGCGTACATTTCGGTCAAAGGTGACACGCAGGTCTCCCTCAGTATCCAAAAACGCCGCTCTGTCATAGAGAATCAATATTTTCGGCAGAAGCTCGCCGTAAAAATCAAGAAAATACCCCAATTCCTTTCCGATTTGTGACGTCGGATATTTTCCCGCAAACAGTTCATTTACTTCCTGTTCTTTGCAGGAAATTCTGCGCTTATACACGATTCCGTCATATTTCCGCTTCATCTCCAGGTACACATCTTTGTCGCTGTCATTCAGCCCGTAGCAACGCAGACGTAGCTTTTCCTTGTACATCGGCTTTTCCAAAGATGCACGAACAAGACGATTATCCGCAGTGTCATAATACAGACTCTGAATCGTTGTTTCACCGAAAGCATCCGGAGAAAGCCGTTTGTCAATTTCCGCTCTCACCGCACGATACTGTCCGACAGTAAGCCGATATTTCAATTCATACCTTTTGAAAACATAACAAACCAAAACACATCCTCCTCTCCTGTATGATCACAGTTTAACATCCAAGACTTAAACAGACTTAAAAGAAACACAAAACGGCAGAAAAAATCTGCCGTTTTGTGCAATATATTTACAACGGTATTGTTGCCGTCACACAAAAATCCGCCCCGCTCTTTGTACTCGCCGTTATGGTTCCTTCGTGTGCTTCAACAATCGCCTTTGCAATTGAAAGTCCAATTCCATGTCCGCCCGTCTCAGAGTTTCTCGATGTGTCCGAACGGTAAAAACGATCAAACACATACGGAAGTTCCTTTTCTATGACCCTATCCTCAGTCGTATTGCTAACCGAGAGTATCGCCGTTCTTCTGGCAGCAGACAAATTCATCGTTACCGAACCACCGTCCGGTGTGTATTTGACTGCATTTTCAAGCAGAATCGAAATCAACCGGCGAATCGCATCCGGTGAACCTTTTGCGGTAATACCGGACTGAATTTGTACGGAAAAATCTATATGCTTGGATGCTGCCAATACGCGAAAGGATCCTGCCGTTTCATCGGCAATATCGGACAATGGCAACTCCACCTTCCGGAGCTTGTGCTCGGACTCTTCCATCTTGGAAAGATATACGAGATTGTTGGTAAGCTCAGTCAAACGTTTTGTCTGAGTTCTCACCTCTTCCAGTTCCTCTTTTCCGCCACCGCTCTCCAACAAATCTAGGTTGGCATTGATAATCGTCAGCGGCGTTTTGATTTCGTGACCGGCATCAGACACAAAACGCTTTTGTTTCTCATAACTTTCGGCAATCGGTTTCACAATTTTCCCCGAAACAAGAAGAAAGGCAAAAAAAACAACGACACACCCAAGAAACCCTACGCCGAGGCTGGTCCTCAAAAAAGCATAAAAAGCATCCAGTTTTCGTCCGCAATCCAGAAACAGAAGACGTGTCTTCTGTTCGCCCAAAATTTTCACATAGCGAAACTGTCCTACAAAACCGCGGTCACGCCCGCTTTTCATTGCTTTTTCAATGTATCCTGTCACAGAAGTATCATCCACGGAAAGAATCCTGGAGAAATCAGACTCTGTAACAGTTCCGTCAGAAGCGACCGAAACCGAGAAAAAACGGGATTCATACGGAACCTCCGGAGACATCCTCCGGGGAATGAACCGATCTGTACCGTTCTGCGGCTTGTCCGGACGATCTTCTTTCTCCGAAAAAGGAAAATTGGGCTGTGAAAGAATATCCAATGTCGCATCGCTTTCCTTGACAACGACGGAATAGTTTATAAGATTCATAATTGTCACCAGCACAGCCATAAGTCCAAACATGGAGACGGTTGCCAAAATTATAAACTTTCTCTTTAGTTTACTTATCATTACAATCCTCCAGAGAATATCCGACATTCCGCGACGCTTTTATTTGAATATCCGCCCCCAATGCTGTCAATTTCTTACGAAGATAAGAAATATACACCCAAACAACATTGATTTCCGCATCGCTGTCATATCCCCATATCTTCTCCATAAATTGTTCCGCTGACAGAATACGTCTCGGATTTGCCAAAAAGTATTCCATCATCTGAAATTCCTTATTGGCAAGACGAAAACTTCCGGTCGGTGATGACAATTCAAAGGTTGCCCTGTCAAGCGTGATATTTCCGAACGTCAGTTTTGTGTTCGTCTCCGGCTTGCTGCGGGTAATAGCACGAATGCGGGCAAGCAGTTCTCTTGTATCAAAAGGCTTGGGAAGATAATCATTCGCACCACTGTCAAGTCCCAAAACCCTGTCCTCGATTTCGGACTTTGCCGTAAGCATCAGAATCGGTATCGGATTCCCTGTTGACCGAATCCTTTTCAACACCGCAATGCCATCCATTTTCGGCATCATAACGTCAAGGACGGCAACATCATAATTGCCCGTTTCCAAATAGGCGAGTGCCTCTTCTCCGTCATATACGGCATCGGCGGAATAGTTATTTTTTTCAAAAATCTTGATAATCGCTTTTGCAAGTGCCTTCTCATCCTCAGCAAGTAAAATACGCATAGCAGTTCCCCTTTCCTCGTCGTTTATATAACATAGCACAGGAATCTTAACTCAAGTTAAAACAAAGCAAATTCTCCCTGTGGCATCATGCCATAAAGAAAAATGCTTGCAAGGGCATTTTACGAAGCCGTCAATGCCACAGCCGTGTCCAAGGACACGGAGAGGGCGCAAGCCCGGGAAGAATTGTTTTACAATTCTTCTCTGTGGCTATTATACCACAAGCAAAAACGAAAATCAACGCCATGTAACATGTAATTCAATTGCTTTGCCGTCAATTGGACCACTGTAAAATTCCGACAAATTTATTTTAAAAAAGCCTTGACAATTTCAAAAGGTCGTGATATAATACTTCCGTTATCCAAAGACAGCAGGTTTCCGTAAAAGCATTGCTTTCCTGCCGAGGAATGATTCTGAATCCATATTCGGGCTTTCTTCGCGCAGATTGGCTTTGCGGAAGAAAGTTTTTTTATTTTCACATGGGAGGTGAAATAAGATGCCAAGCAATAAAATATTGGAACAGAAGAAGCAGATCGTAAGCGACCTTGCCAACGAGATTAAGAATTCCGTCAGCGGCGTGCTTGTCAACTATCAGGGTATTACCGTCGGCGATGATACCAAGATGCGTAGAGCTCTTCGTGAGGCGGGTGTCAAGTACAGAGTTGTCAAGAATACTCTTACAGGCAGAGCTTGTGATGAAGTCGGTTACACCGACATGAAGCAGCACCTCGCCGGTATGACCGCAATTGCGATCAGCGAAAACGATGCCGTTGCCCCTGCTAAAATTCTGAAGGAGTATGCTGAAAAGATTGAATCCTTCCAGATTCTTGCAGGATATGTTGACGGTGCCATGATCGACGCCAAGACCGTTATGGATCTTGCCGAGATCCCTTCCAAAGAAGTTCTTATCGCCAAATTCCTCGGAAGCATCAAGTCTCCTGTCTATGGTCTTGCATATGCACTCAAGGCTGTGGCTGACAAGATGGCTGAGGGTGGTGCTGAGGCTCCTGCCGCAGAGGCTACCACAGAAGCAGCTGCCGAATAATTCCGGCAGAAAATTATCGGTGCGGTACCGTTTTACCGCTACTCATTTCATTCAGGAGGATATGAAAAATGGCAAATATTGCAGCTATTGTTGAAGAAATCAAAGGTTTGACAATTCTTGAGCTTAACGAACTTGTTAAAGCTGTTGAGGAAGAATTCGGTGTTTCTGCCGCAGCTCCCGTAGGTGTTGCTGTTGCAGGCGGTGCAGCTCCCGCTGCTGCTGAAGAAAAGACAGAGTTCGATGTCATCCTTAAGGGTGCCGGCGCAAATAAACTCGCTGTCATCAAGGTTGTCCGTGAGATCACAGGTCTTGGTCTTAAGGACGCTAAGGATCTTGTTGAAAGTGCTCCCAAGGCTATCAAGGAAGGCGTTTCCAAGGACGATGCTGAGGCTCTCCAGAAACAGCTCACCGAAGCCGGCGCTGAAATCGAAATCAAGTAATTTGATTCTCAGTCACCTGCTGACGAATAACGAACAAAACCAATCCGTCATTCAAGACGCGATTGGTTTTTGTTTTTACCCTGAAAATCTGTGCAACCTTCTGTATTCTCGGGGGGTAACACCGATTTTCTTCCGAAAAATACGGCAAAGATACGCACTGTCACCGAAATCCAACAGTTCTGCAATCTGTTCCAAAGTCATAGAACCCTGTACAATCAACCTTGTAGCATTCTCCAGCTTTCTGTTTAATCGATATTCCATCGGTGTAACCCCGGCATAGCGTTTGAACAGTCGCTCAAAATAGTTGATGCTCACCCCACACATGGTGGCAATTTCAGAAATGCTCTTTTCCTGCGTTGATTCCTCGCGAAGATAGCGAATCCCGCGTTCGATCACACGCAGATCGACAAAATCCTCATTCTCGCGTGCAAGGTGGCGTGTAACCGATGACAACAGTTGATATGCCGCCGCCTTAACCGCACCCGGAGATCGTTTGAGATGAGAAAATTCTCCGATCAGTGTTTCAAAATATTTTTCGTAATAATCATACCGGTTCGTACACAACAAATTTACGCCGGAGTCCGTAGCAATACGCCCTCCGTCCTTATCATGCAGTGTGAATTCAAATAAAAATGTTGTCTGCCGTGCTTCGCACGCGCCAAAACACCATCTGTAAACAGAACCACTTGCAATATGTACCAGTGCTCCGGCAGGGATTGCAAGATCCGGCTCGCCTTGTCGTTTACAAATCGCCGTGGCATCCCGAAACAGCAAAAGAGCATCGGTCGGACGCGGCATCGACATGGTAAATTGGGCATTTCCCTGCCATCCCTGTCGCGCAGCAAAAATATTCGCCAACTGATAGTCCACTGTGTCAAGCGTGCCAAATCTCTCTTTCTTCATACTCTCCCTCCCGTTTTATTATAGACAACCGCCCTTCTTCTGTCAAGTCATCTGTGTGAAAAAGTCCAATTTTCCGGTGAGAAAAACCATTGTTTTCTATGTCAAGGAGAGTATAATGAGTTCAAAGTCATAGAAAGGATGGGGCAATATGAAAAAAATCAATGTCACGGTCTGGAATGAATTCATCCATGAAAAGAATGAACCCCGCATTGCAAAAATCTACCCGAATGGCATCCACGGTGCCATTGCCGAAATGCTCGGCAAAAATAACCCCGATGCCTACAACATCTGTACGGCAACTCTTGATATGCCCGAAAACGGACTGCCGGACGAGGTACTGAATCATACCGATGTCCTCATCTGGTGGGGGCATATCAAACACAATCTTGTCTCCGACGAAGTGGCGGAAAAGGTGCGTCGGAGAGTTCTGGAGGGCATGGGACTGATTGTTCTGCACTCAGGACATCTCTCTAAACCTTTTGTCAGGTTGATGGGAACCGGTTGCCGTTCAAAATGGCGTGAAAACGACGAACGGGAACGCATTTGGGTCGTGGAGCCGGGACATCCCATCGCCTCCGGGCTTCCCGAATACATCGAACTGGAACACGAAGAAACCTATGGCGAACGTTTTGACGTTCCGGCACCGGATGAGTTGGTGTTCATCAGTTGGTTCTCGGGTGGTGAAGTATTCCGGAGCGGTTGTTGTTACCATCGCGGACTCGGAAAG
>CAKSSY010000055.1 GCA_934489945.1 uncultured Eubacteriales bacterium | reverse complement strand
AAACAGTCCTCAAGATTCGGGACTTCGCGGTCGCCGCAAAAAGCAATAATGCCACCATGTGTATTTCCGGTTGAGAAATGCTCGATTTCTTCCGCTGTCGATTGTTCTATAGAAAAGCCATATATTTGGGATTTTCGTTTCAAAAAATCGAGCTCTCTCTTTTTTGAAACCGACTTTGAAATATCAAATAAAACTCTGTCAATTGTTCGGCAATTTTGCGGCGTTTCCTCATTCCGACGTATGATAGCAGAAAGGGAAGTCATCCCTTCAAAAACAGTTTTATTTTCACAAGTTAAGTAGGTTTCTTTTTTAGACATAGGCTTCGAAAGTACCTTTCAAAAAACTATAGTGGTGTATCGTTATAATTCGGAACATCCTATCATAGACTTTATTAAGATCACATACAGAGATGGGGATAATAACTATGATATTAACCGAGGCAAAAGACAGATGTGTGATTCTTGGTACATATCTTGTTGACAACAATCTGACAGTGAGAGCTGTTGCTAAAGAGTTCGGAATCAGTAAAAGTACCGTTCATAAAGATATCACCGTGACATTAAAAAGAGTCAACAGGAGACTGTATGAACAGGTTAAGCGCGTATTAGAAAAAAACAAACAGGAACGGCATATTCGTGGAGGCGAAGCAACCCGCATTAAATATAGAAATATGCATATTCAAAAAATATTATAGCACAGAAAAACTGAAAATGTCAAGAGAACAAGAACATAAATTCAGCATTAAAAACAATCGTAAACAAAACTGACATCGTTTTTTCAAACGATGTCAGTTTTGTTTATATATTCAATCAGCAAACACCTTTGTGTCGACGACCGTCGATCACGAAGAGGTGTTTGCGGCAGAGCCGCAGACAACGAACCCGCGGAGCCAAAAAGCGAACGACAAGAAGGAGCGACACTCAGGGACGCAAGGTAGGCGGGTGCGCGCGCACGAAGCAATTATACAAAATGCAAATTTTGTATAATATAGGGACCATATGAGAGTTAATTTACAAATAATTAATAGAACTTTCTGTTGTGATATGCTATAATATATAAAAAACAGTGGAGGTTTATTTGAACATGGCATTGAAAATGCGTTTTCTTTACTATTCCAAACAGGCTAAAATGAAAAATCTTGGCGAACTGATAAAAACAGAGTTTGACCTTTCAGCCAACCACAATGCAATTGATGTAATCCCACCGGCATATTCTTGCGAGAAAGAACGTCTTGTTGTATTGGGAATTTCCGCTAAAAACGACATTGACGATGTTGTCAGACGCTTTTGCAGTGAGCTCAGCCCACAGAAGGCTTCTAACATTGCACTTGTGGTAGACGGTAACGAATCCGCTTCTGTCAAAATTGTGAATGCGTTGAAAGTTGCAGGAGCTAATGTAATTCCCGAAATTCAATACCTCTCCTGCGGACTTTTTAAGTCAAAACTTACAGACGAAGAAAAAGCCACCCTTTTAGCGTGGTTACATGACATTATTGATAATAAGTTAATTTAAAATAACAATTATACAAAACCATCGTAATTTTGTATCTGCAGACGATTTCTCGTCTGCAGATTTTTTATCGGAATAATTTTTCTATTTGTTTACCTGCAAGTGCCATCCTCAATGTTTCAGGAAGTTCTTCAAATTCTGCAACAAGCGAGTGAGGCTTTTTTTGCGGATCGTCCTGATACATTGGCGTGAAATAAACAAACTTTCTCGCCAAAAGTGTCCCTATATTCTTTAGATTTGCTGATAAAGCATCGTTTGAAGCCAGTGCGATGACGAGTGGTCTGTTTCCGCGCAAATGAGCCTTAGCAGCCATACAGACGGATGTGTCTGTAATTCCGTTGGCTATCTTAGCAAGCGTGTTGCCGGTACAGGGACTTATGATAAGTGCTTCCAGTGCAATGAGCGGTCCGAGTGGTTCTGTGTCCACAATCGAGTGTAGGATTTTCCTGCCGCAAATCTGGGTAACTTGTTTTTTGAGATCCGCGGAAGTTCCGAATTTTGTATCGGTGTTGTATACACAATCACTCATAATCGGTAAGACCTGAAAACCCGATTCTACAATTGTCTGAAGCGCCTTTACGGACTTTTTGTGCGTACAAAAAGAGCCGCAGAAGGCATATCCGATCATGGCATGATATCCTCCTTAGCCAAAATTTGAACAACGGTATCGGCAAGGATATTTCCTGAAGTAATCGGAGAAAACTTTCCGGGGAGTGATAATGCCTGTATTGTCCGTATTCCAAATCTTTTGGCTTCGTCAAGGTCAACTCCGCCCGGCGAGGATGCAAGATCAATCAGCAAGGTGTTTTGTTTTATATTTGCCAGCTGTTCTCTGCCGAAAAGACAGACCGGAACTGTATTAAATATAACATCAAAATGTCCGGAAAGACAATCAGGACGAAGTCCTTCCTGTATGAAAATGGTATTCTGACCAAATGCTTTTGCCATGGCAAGATCACTCGATTTTCGGGCGGCAATTGTAACCAACGCTCCAAGATGTTGCAGTTTTACAGATAATATTTTCCCGATTCTCCCATATCCAATTACAAGAATATCGGCACCGGAAAGTGTGATCGGTAATTCCCGTAAGGCAATAGCAATAGCTCCTTCTGCTGTAGGAAGTGCATTTCGTATCTGAAAGTCTTCATTATAATAATCTATAAAACGAATTCCGCGTTCTGTAAGCAGATTGCCGATTGGATCCGGTATTTTCCCACCGAGAATCAAAGAACCTGACGGAACATAACGAAACACTTCCGCTAACGGAAGTTTATCATTTGCATGTGAGGAAAAATTAAGATATTTCCCGTCTTTGGTCATAGGGAGCGGAAAAATTAAAATTTTTCTTTTTTCAAACGCAGTTTGCCAATCCGGATAATAAATTCCTTTTATCCGATTCTGGCTTTCAGAAAGACAGGCAGATGTGTCCCATCCAAGACTATACATAACATTTTCGGCAATAATTTGCCTTTTGTCTCCGCCAATCCATAATACACCGGAATTCTTCATAAAAAACCTCTCCGAATTTGTTGTTCTTCATTGCTATTATATGAAGAAATTTCGGAAAGGCTTATCAGTTCAGATTTGTTTTTTAGACGATGTTATTTTTCTTCAGAGGAAAACAATTCGCGAAGTTTACGACGTATTCGAAATATTGCATTTTCAATTGATTTTTCACTTTTTCCAAGCGATGCGGCAATTTTTCCCGTACCACTACCAGTTAAATACATCTGCCACACAGCGAGTTCATATGGAGAAAGTGCTTCTTTGATTTTTCGGTTTAGTGTTTCAAGATTTTCTCGGCTTACAACATCTTTTAGCGGATCATCTCCGATTTGATATTCTTCCAGAAAATCTTCTTCCGTTCCTGGTGAAAGCGAAAGCGGTTGTTCCCTTTTTCTGAGCCTCCGAAGCTGCGTGATAAGCGCATTTGTCATACAAATTTTTGTATAGAGACCAAATCGTACTTCGCTTTGTTCTAATTCATATGATAGAATAGAATGATAAAAAACGACAGTCAATTCTTGCCGGAGGTCCTCAAGATCCTGTTCGTTTATTTTCTCGATATCGCGTTTGTCCAACAGTGAATGAAACAACGGTTCATAAATACGAAGTAATTCGTCAAACGCTTTTTGATTTCCATGTCTTACCTTTTCGATCAACTGACAAACAATTTTATCACAAGAATAACCTTTATCTTTCATTGTTCAGAAATTTCCGTTACTTTCTGTATTATCATGACTGTCAAAAAGGAAATTCATTTTTCCTGTAAGAAGTGCTACTGTGCCGCGATAAACAATTTCCGGACGTTCCAAAAACAACTCACTCATGCGATGAGCACGATTTTCGGTATCCACCAGGATTGTAGTTTGAAAAATCGGTTCTCCTTTTTCCAATATATAACAAGTAAGCGCGATTTTCCCATCTCCACGCCCTTCACTTGTACATCTTGCCTCCAAACCACGTTTTTTAAAATCCAGGTAACGGAATGCTGCCTCAAGACTTTGATCCAATATTACGGAAAGAATATCACTTTTCAGTTCACGTGCAACGATACGCCCTTTTGAGGTTACATAATAATATCGTTCCCCGTCAAGCTCCTCATAAGCAATTAAATCAGAATCCAGCATCTCGTGGAAACTCTCGGCAAAGTCAAGATATTTAACATATTCGGTTTGCATAACAATATCATTAATAGAAATAAAATCCAACGGATAATTAATGTTTTCCATCAAAAACAGCACAAAAATTTTGACGTTTCGTTTGGCGGCTATCTTTGCTCCCATGGAAACCCCTCCCCTAAAAATCTTGATTTATTTTATCATATGTTCTTAATTTTTTCAAGAGTTTTTCTTGCTTTTTATGGGAAAATATGATAAACTCTTATTATTAAAATTGTTTATTGGTAAAGGAAGAATTTTTTATATGACAAATATCGCGATTCTTGGCTTTGGCGTTGTTGGCAGCGGTGTTGCCGAAGTTCTCACGCAAAATCTTGCTTTAATGGAAGCAAGAATCCATCGAAAATTAAATCTTAAGTATATTCTCGATCTGAAAGACTTTCCGGGAAATCCATTTGAAAACAAAATCATCCATGATTTTAATATAATTCTCAACGATCCTGGGATAACAATTGTTGCAGAGATGATGGGAGGAATTCATCCCGCATATGATTTTTCACTTGCCTGCCTCAAAGCCGGAAAAAGCGTAGTCACCTCCAACAAGGAAGTGGTTGCCAGATACGGCGTAGAGCTTCTTGAAGCAGCACGGGAAAATAATGTTCAATATCTTTTTGAGGCAAGCGTCGGAGGGGGTATCCCGATCGTACGTCCGCTTGCGGATGATCTTGCTGCCAATTCAATCCAATCTATCGATGGCATTTTGAACGGCACAACCAATTATATCCTTACTAAAATGCAGTCGGAAAAAACTGATTTTTCCGTTGTTCTTGCGGAGGCACAAAAGTTGGGATATGCCGAGGCAAATCCGGCTGCGGATGTTGATGGTATTGATGCAGCAAGAAAAATTGCCATTTTGGCAGCGATTGCATTCGGCAAGCTGATTCCGACAGATAAAATTCATACCGAAGGAATTTCTGACATTACTCCTCTTGACTTTAAGATTGCATCCGTACTTGGCTGTTCGGTAAAATTAATTGCTCATGCTGAACTTACAAACGGTAGAATACTTGCTATGGTTTCTCCTCGAATGGTGCCATATCACAATCCACTTCATTCGGTCAACGATGTGTTTAACGGTATTTTGGTAGATGCCGACATGCTTGGACAGACTATGTTTTATGGGCAGGGGGCTGGAAAATTGCCTACGGCAAGTGCTGTTGTCAGTGACATTCTTGAAATCGCAAAATCTCCGATAAACAATGAAGCCTTTCCACTCTTTGTACCTGCAAACAAGGATGATATTGTTCCATTTGAAACGTATTCTTGCAAACATGTTTTAGTCTATCGAAAAAAAGACGAAGGAAAAGTTTCCGGTATTTTAGGCAATCGGATAATTTGTGAAGATTATGTAGCTTTGCTTACCGGGAATCTTTCGGAAAAAGTAATGAAACAGATTGTAGATACTCTCGGTGATACATTGATTTCCTGTATGCGAATGTGATCAGCATAAAAGGGCTGTCTCACTTTTTGTTTTGAGATAGCCCTTTTTTCTGTTGAATATTGACTGACCATCATTGCTTTATTTGCTTCCGATCAAATCGCTTACTACAACAAATCGATACTGCATTTCTAATAACTTGGGGATAAATAACTCTAAAGCTTCTGCGGTAGGGCTATTATAACTGATATAGTCATGCATCAGAATAATACTACCCGGCGAAATGTTTTCCGTAACATTCCTGCAGATTTCCTTCGGAGATGTGTGCGCCCAGTCTTTGGTATCAATATTCCATAAAATTACATTATAGTCCATTTCTTTGGAAATGGATTTTATTTTATTGTCCAGAAACCCCTCCGGAGGGCGCAATAGTTTTGTTTTGTATTCGGAAATTTCATAAATCGCGGTTTCACAAAGTTCAAATTCACGCTTCATACCGGAATAACTGCTGGCTTTCACTTTTTCGTGCGTGTAGGTATGATTCCCGATTTCATGCCCACCCTCAAGAATTTTTCCTATCAGATCCGGATAATGTTCTGCATTTTCTCCGACGATAAAAAAAGTTGCGTGAATGTGATATTTATTGAGAATTTCCAATATTCGCGGGGTCAATTTAGGATGAGGTCCATCATCAAAAGTCAAGGCGATTTTCATACTGGTATTTTTATGAGCGTGATAGACGTTTCCATATATATTTTCTCCCGAAACGCGTATCGTGCAAAAAACAATTGCCAGCAAAAATGAAAGACAGCAAAAAATACGTTGCTTAATCATTTTTTTTCAGCTCATCAAGGGACCCGAAGCGATATCCGAGATTTTTCAGCTCTTGAATTACATCGCCGAGAATCGCCGCGTTCGTTGCCGACGTTGGATGCAAAAGCATGATTTCTCCATTATGAATATTAGAAAGAATTTTTTCTTTTGCTGCCTGATTTGACATTTGTCTGCCGTTATCCCAATCTGCATAAGCAAAACTCCAGAAAATCGTCTTATAACCGAGAGCTTTTGCATACTCTAAATTTTTACGGCTGAACTTTCCTTCCGGCGGTCGATAGTAATGCGCTAACTGCTTTCCCGTTTTTTCGGAATATACAGTTTCCAATGCCTTCAATTCCTGTTGAAACTCCTCAACAGAACTGCACTTTGTCATGTCCTTATGCGTAGCAGTATGATTGCAGACCAAATGACCTTCATTTACCATTCGTTCTATCAATTCGGGGTTTCTGACAATCAAATTTTTCAAAACAAAAAACGCCCCCGGTACATTTTCCTCTTTTAAAACATCCAGGATTTTGGCAACATTTCCATTTTCGTAGCCTGCATCAAAGGTAAGATAAATAACCTTTTCTGTATTCGCATCATCGTGTTTGTGATCAACATAATATCCGTCGAACTCCTCAATAAAGCGCATATTGGCATCGGCAACGGGTTGCTTGTGTTCCTTGTTCCTTACACAATACCAGTTATAACAATCTCCTTTAGAAAAAACCGAAACTGTCGACAAAAGGCAGACACTCAGCAGAAATGCAAGAATACTACAGCAATATTTTGTTTTTGTACTTTTCATTTTTTACTCTCCTTATTTCTAAGGATAGTTTTCTGTCGAAGTTGCGGCTTTAATCAAGAAAAAAATGTATATCTGCAAACACTTTGCAGATACACATTTTTTAAAATTTATTTTCCTTGTTCCGGTACAATCGGATAAAGTTGGATCATATTTCCACCATCCACAGTCAATTCTGCCCCTGTCGTGTTCATGGAAAAATCACTTCCAAAATAGTAGGCTGCATTTGCTATATCTTCAAAAGAGGCAATGTCTCCCAAAGGAGTATAACAAGAAAGTGCTTGACGGCAATTGTTGAAGTTGTTCTCCCAGCGGTCGGTCTTAATCATACCGGGAAGGACACAATTGACACGGATTTTATATTTTCCAAGATCCAGTGCCAATGCTCTAGAAAGCCCCAAAACGCCGCTTTTTGAGCAACTGTACGCCGCACGATCCGGCACTGCGCGATATGCCGTATTGGAATTGATAAACACAATTGAACCGCTTCCCTTTTCGATCATTTGCTTTGCGGCGGTTCTTGCCAACATAAAATTCCAGCCGATGTTGGTATTAATCACGTCCATGAAATCCTTCATGTCTACAGTAAGCGTATCCTGCCGAATCCCAAGATTAGCCGCACAACAAACAAGACAGTCCAAAAGATATCCCTGTTTTTTGATGTCCTCAAAAATACGATTGACATCCTCTTCATCAAATATCTTCATACCATACCCTTTTGCATTGACATGATAGGTTTCGGCAATTATTTTGGCATAGGCTTCCGCATCTTCAGCTTTTCTGGAACCGATAAAAACATCCCACCCCTCTGCGGCAAACTTTTTCACAATTCCGGATCCTGTGTTTTTTACACCACCGGTAACAAATACGCAACGATTCATCTTAAAATTATCCTCCTTAAAAATAAAATTCAGTCTCGGGTGGTCTTATATCTGTAAGTGCACCGGTATAATGTCGCAGTGTATGCGTTCCATACGGATGCTTCAGACAGGCCTCCTCGTTAATTTCAACACCAATTCCGGGTTTGTCTGGTATCTGTATATATCCATCGGCGTAAATCAATTTTTCATTAGTTACATCTTTCCGCCAAGTAACATCACTGTACATAATTTCAAGAATCGAGAAATTGGGACAGCAAGCTGCAAGTTGAAGCGTAGCGGCACATGCAACGGGTCCCGATGGGTTGTGTGGCGCAAAAGGAATGTAATATGTCTCTGCCACAGCGGAAATTTTTTTCAGCTCCATAATTCCGCCTGCATGACTGACATCCGGCTGTATGTAATCGGCAGCACGCATTTCAAACAAATCTTTAAAAGAACGAAGAGTATATAGCCTTTCACCCGCTGCAATCGCAACAGGAGATTTATCCCTCACTGCTTTCAAAGCCTCGAGATTGTCTGGCGGAACCGGTTCTTCAAAAAACATGGGCTTAAATTGTTTGAGTTCCTCTGCAATTTTGATTCCGGTAGGCACATTAAATCTGCCGTGCCCCTCAATCAAAAGATCAATCTTGTCACCGACTGCCTCGCGCACGGCTGCTACACAGCGTAAAGCATTGTCAAGATCGGCATTTGAGATTTCCATATAGGACTTTCCAAACGGATCCCATTTCATTGCGGTGACTCCACGCTCAACTGCGATTTTTGCCTTTTCGGCAAATTGTTCCGGTGTCTTAGCACCGGCAAACCATCCGTTGACATAAATTCTGACTTTATCGTTCGCTTTCCCCCCGAGCAACTGATAAACGGGAACACCAAGCGTCTTTCCGAGAATGTCCCACAAGGCACATTCTACAGCGGACAGTGCAGACATCAAAACAGCTCCTCCACGCCAATAGGCATCGCGGTAAATGTCATGATAATGTCTTTCTACCGTCAGCGGATTTTTTCCGACAAGAAATTCCTTGATATGTTCTATAGCCCCAAGCAGTGCCTTTTCCTTATATTCCAGTGTGGCTTCTCCAACACCGTTTATTCCCTCGTCCGTATAAACCTTTACAAATACCCAATT
The DNA here is from genome assembly GCA_934489945.1 of uncultured Eubacteriales bacterium. GTDB lineage: Bacteria > Bacillota > Clostridia > Oscillospirales > CAG-272 > RGIG8775. The sequence goes on along the minus strand of CAKSSY010000055.1, from coordinate 3,176 downwards.
GGTACGAAAGCAATCAACAGGGTAACATTTAATATCTGTGACTTTCATAATTCTATTCCTCTCAATTCCCTAATTTGTTGTGTATCATAACAACATCCGGATCGGTCTGTTTTCCGATTGTCATATTACAAAATGTGGTGTCTGTCATGGTTATTCCGTTTACCATCTCCAGTTTCATAACTGTAGGATCAGCATCGCTCTCCGTCTCTGTATCGGAAGAACACACTTCAAAGCTACAATGTGTGAAGTGGATGTTTTCAACCGGACAATCTTCGCGCCCAACAATATGGGGCATATGAGAGCCGCGAACATGAAAATCGCTGAAATAAATATTACGAATTGCCAGGCACTTTGTCATCGGCAGACGGGAAATCGAGATGTTGATCGGATAACCAAAAATTCGATCCATAACAATATTGTTAAAAGAAAGGTTCTCCACAAGGGTGGCTTCCCTGCCTTCATCCTGTATTCGTTCGGGAGAGGTTCGCCCGGGAAGCCGAATGGAAACGGCATTTAAGGTGTCGGTCATCACAATATTGGAAAACGAGCAATTTCGTATCACTCCATCGTTGATCCAACCGACGCGAATTCCACTGGAATAACTTGTGAGATTGCAATTTGTTACAGTCACTTTTTCGCAGACTTTGTTTTTGGAAAGTGAAGAATTATTTGCACGTACCACAATACAATCGTCTCCGCAGGAAATGAGGCAATTGGAAATCGTTACATTCCGACTGCTGTTAACATGAATTCCATCGTTGTTCGGGTATTGAAGATCCGCCACAATCTTACATCGATCAAACGTCACGTAATCACAATCGTGTATCCAGTACGACCATCCGGCAGGTTGGTTCATCATAGATACATCCGTCACTTTAACATTTCGACATCCGGCAAAAAAAACAACACGGGGAGGTGTTGGCGCATCTATTCTCTTATACCGCCATCGGACCGGTCTTTTTGTGTCCCTTTCTTCCTCTGTCAATTCGCGAACAAAATTCTGTCCGTTACCGTCTATGACACCAGGACCACCAATGCCAATATTTTCTGCCTCCTCGGCGAAAATCAAGCAAGCATTTCTGCCTCTTGGAAGAAGCTTGCTCTTTACATGACGGACATTCTGACGTTCCGGGTAATCCTCACAGTATGGAGAACCCAAAAGTTTTCCGTCTGCCTCTATGTAGATTTCAACATTGCTTTTCAGTATAATCGTTCCGGTTACATAAGTACCACCGGATACAATTACACGTCCGCCTCCCGCCGCATGACAGATATCAATCGACTCCTGAATTGCAGTAGTATTTATGGTTTTTCCGTCGGCAACTGCAATGGAATCTTTCAGAAAAAAATCCATTGTATCTCCTATCTGTTTAATTCTATTTTTTTATAAAGTTCGGGAATTACTTTGTTTTCAAAAGGAAACTCGTGTGGGTCAAGAGAATCAAACATTCCAAAGTGAACCGGAACCGCGAGCTTCGCACCGGATTCTTTTGCCAAAACAGCCGCATCGGTCATGTTCATATTGTTTCCTGCGCCGTTTATCGGAAGAAATATCACATGAATGTCAGTAGGAATATCATGCAATATTTCCCTGTTATAGAGAGTATCTCCCGTAATATAGTACTTATCACCTGTGGACAACTCCTCAATAATGAATCCTACAGCAAATTCATCGCTGTGTTCGGCTTTAACGGACTCGAATCGGATTCCTTTTTCCGTCCAAACCGTGTGACGATTCATCTGCACATAATTATGATGTCGCCCACCGAAACTTCTCGCCTTTGGTAATACAGAAGATGGTGCCAACACCGTCATCTTTTTTTCACGAGACAGATATATTGATGCTGTCTGAGGATCAAAATGATCCAAGTGGTTGTGAGTAAACATCAGAAAATCGGGTTCAACGGATAAAAAGTGTTCATCAATCGGAACACGCCGCTTTTTTGACGGGTCGGAATGTTCTTTTACGCTATCGGAAAAATACGGATCGAGAATAATTGTAGCATTGTTACATTTCATATACAGACCTGCTTGTCCGAGCCATACAGTTTCCATACGTTACTCCTTTTCAAAATTTGTTTTTTTTTGTTGTTGACAAAATTTAAATATATCTTTATAATTATTATAGCACGTATTTCCTGTTTTTTTTGCCACAATATTCCGTCTTTTTGTCAAAATCTTACGATTGGGGAGATATTATGTTATACGCCGATCAGGATATCGTTTGTGGAATCTTTGACAGCACTGTCGCTCTGAAGAGTTCTGTCAAAACCGATCTCAGACCAGTAGATTGTTATGAATTGGAAATATTTTCGGAAGCAATCGGAACCAGTTATGTGAACGGCGTGGCGTATCCCGTTGAACGCGGTGCCTTTATTTGTGCCAAACCAGGTCAACATCGGTTCAGTATTCTACCGATCAAATGTTATTTCATTCGTTTTTTTGCACTTGAAAGTGCGGAGGCAAAAATACTCGCCGACTTTCCGACCAGAAGTGTTCTTCCGGCAAACAGCGTGGATGATATTTGTGGACTTTTTCTTAAACTCGGTTCTTATTACATAGACAGCATGGAGCAATCACAAAAAACGCTTATGATCAATAAATTGTTTTATGAAATTTTATTTAACTGTAGAAAACTCCTTTTTCCAACTGTTTTAAGTGTTGACAAATCGGTAGTGGGAAATGTAACTGTTCTGAAAGCCAAGGAATTTATTGATAAAAATTTCGGAACTGAATGTTCCCTCTCGGCGATTGCAGAACAAGTTCACGTGTCTCCGAATTACCTTCATTTCTTATTTAAAAATCAAAGTGGACAATCTCCTCTCGACTATGTGGTAGAAAAACGAATTGAAAATGCCAAACGTCAGCTTATTGGTACGGACCATTCTCTCTTGGATATTGCTCTTGACTCTGGTTTTTCCTCACAATCCTATTTTGGAAAAGTTTTTCGAGAAAAAACCGGAATGTCACCCCAAAAATACAGAAAACGATTTCTTTTGGAATATTAAAAATGAAGGTTCGTCGGATTTTGACGAACCTTCATTTTTAATTTATCGTTTTGGATAACAAAAAAATTCTATTTTCCACTTCATCTGCCCGAAGACGGTCTGTAGCATAGGATTTTTTTAAAAGCTCTGACGGAATATACGGATCAAATTTGTCAGTAAGTGGTGTTT
>CAKSSY010000054.1 GCA_934489945.1 uncultured Eubacteriales bacterium | reverse complement strand
GGGTAGCAGCCTTGAGTGCCTTGGTATCAAACTGCGGGTGAAGCAGTGTATCAAGGTTTCTGGGATCGATCATCAGAACGGCTTCCTGCTCGGTTCTCACACCCTCGTCAACGAGGTCGCAGGCAATCTTCAGAGCCGCCTGAGCGGTTCTCTTGCCGTTACGCGTCTGAAGCATATAGAGCTTGCCGTTTTCCACGGTAAATTCCATATCCTGCATATCGCGGTAGTGATCTTCCAAGGTCTTGCAAACCTTCTTGAACTGTGCAAATGCCTCGGGGAACTTCTGCTCCATCTCGGCAATCTTCATGGGTGTACGGACACCGGCAACGACATCCTCGCCCTGTGCGTTGACAAGAAATTCGCCCATCAGACCCTTTTCGCCGGTAGCGGGATCACGGGTGAAAGCAACGCCGGTACCGGAGTTGTCATTCAGGTTGCCGAATACCATCGGCATTACATTGACGGCAGTACCCCAGCTGTAGGGAATATCGTTGTCGCGGCGGTAAACGTTGGCGCGGGGGTTGTCCCAGCTACGGAACACGGCACGGATAGCTTCGTAAAGCTGAACCTTGGGATCGGACGGGAAATCTTCCCCGATCTTTGCCTTGTATTCTGCCTTAAACTGTGCGGCAAGCTCCTTGAGGTCATCGGCAGTCAGCTCAACGTCAAACTTCACGCCCTTCTTTGCCTTCATCTCGTCGATCAGCTGTTCAAAGTACTTCTTGCCGACCTCCATTACGACGTCGGAGAACATCTGGATAAATCTTCTGTAGGAGTCATAAACGAATCTCTTGAACTTCGGATCGGGGTTGCCGGCGATCATGGCATCAACAACGTCGTCATTCAGACCGAGGTTCAGAATGGTGTCCATCATACCGGGCATGGAAGCGCGGGCACCGGAACGGACGGAAACCAAAAGGGGATTCTTTCTGTCGCCGAACTTCTTGCCGTTGATCTCTTCCATTTTTTCGACATATGTCATGATTTCTGCCATGATATCGTCGTTGATTTTTCTGCCATCCTCATAATACTGAGTGCAGGCTTCTGTGGTAATGGTAAAGCCCTGGGGTACGGGAAGACCGATGTGGGTCATTTCCGCAAGGTTGGCACCTTTACCGCCCAGCAGTTCGCGCATATCCGCGTTGCCTTCGCTGAAAAGGTAGCAATACTTTTTTGCCATTTGATACATCCTCCATATATATAATTGATTACAATGTAGGGACCGTCTGTTTGCCGCAAGGACACGGCAAACGATTACACGGTGATGTTAATTATATCATATTTTCCCCGTTTTTACCAGTGTTCCGCCAAACATTGGCACCAAAATTATGTAAATTTTTTATGAACGGCAAAGAAACAACCATTTTTTCCGGTTGACAAAAATGAGAAACTGCAATATAATAGAGGAACAGTCCCGGAGATCCGGGATGAGTCAATCACATTCCGACCGTTGCCCGGGCGTTTGCGTCTCGCAACGGTATTTTGTGTTACAACCTGGAGAAAAGCATTGAAAAACCGTACCAAAACCAACCAGATCCGCCGCGTAATTTTTGCGGCAATGCTGGCAGCACTCTGCTGTGTCACCACACTTTTTCTGAAAATTCCGCTTTTAAACGGCTATATTCACCTCGGGGATTGCTTTTGCCTGTTGTCCGGATGGTTCCTCGGACCCTTATGGGGCAGTATCGCGGCAGGTTTGGGCAGTGCACTTGCCGACCTCGCCGGCGGATACCCCGTTTATATTCCCGCCACGTTTGTCATCAAAGCCGGAATGGCTCTGATTGCCTCCCTCCTCCTGCAAAAAAAGAGAACCCTTCCGACACGGATTCTGACGGCAGCGATTGCCGAAGCGTTTATGGTTGTCGGCTATTTCCTCTTTGAGTGGCCGCTTTTCGGCTTTGCCGGTGCGCTGGAAGCGGTTCCGGGTAACCTGTTGCAGGCGGCAGGCGGTATCCTTTTTGCCTCGGTTCTCTGGCAATGCGCGGCACCGCTCCTCAAACGGTTCCGCGACTGACGGAAAGGACCGGCATGGGTAATATTTTTGATATTTTCAAGGAAATCTCCACATCGAAACAAGAGATGTCCGCACCGGTCACTCACCTCATTGTTGGTCTCGGAAACCCGGGCAATTCTTATCACAACACCCGCCATAATGCCGGGTTTCTGATGATGGACTATTTTTCCCAACGTGTCGGTGTCAAAGTCGACAGACTGAAATTCAAAGCACTGTGTGGCGAGACAACACTCGGCGGCAAACATATTCTGCTCATGAAACCTCAGACATTGATGAATGCTTCCGGAATTGCCGTGCGGGAAGCCGCGTCGTTTTATAAGATTCCGCCCGAGAACATTCTGGTTTTTTCGGACGATATCTCTCTTGATGTCGGCAGAGTCCGTATGCGTGCCAAGGGAAGTGACGGCGGGCAAAAGGGACTGCGTTCCATCATCACCGAAATCGGAAGCGACGCATTTCCGCGTATCCGCTTTGGAGTCGGTGCCAAGCCGCATCCCGACTATGACCTTGCGGCGTGGGTGCTGTCCGAATTTACGAAGGAAGATCAGAAAAAACTGTTTGATGCCTTCATCCGGAGTTATGAGGGAATTCTTCCCTTTCTTGCAGGCGATATGGAAACCGCGGTGCGCCTGTGCAACGCGGGGGCGGTGAATTCATGAGTATTCTGACAAGCGCGATCCGGACCGATCGGGAATATGATCCACTGCTCCACACCGCCCTTTTGGATTTCACTCTGCCGAAACCGTTGCCGATTGCCGTCGGCGGTCTTTGCGACGGTGCCGCCGATGCCGCACTTGTATCTCTTATTGAAGACATCCGGAAAGAGAAAGGCGGAACGGCACTGGTTCTCTGCCCACATGATAAGGAGTGTGTCCGCACCTGCGAGATGCTCGAACGGTTCGGCATCACCGCAGCAGTATTCGGTACACGGGACTACAATTTTTATAACATCACCGCCTCCCATGACTTTGAACATGAGAGGCTTCGCGTGTTGTTCGGACTTTTACAGGGGGCTCTTGATGTTGTGGTCACGACACCGGAAGCGGCACTCGGTTATACGATCCCCCCAAAAAGGCTGGAAGATGCCACCATCCGTCTGGATTTTGACACCCGAATCGACATTGCCGATTTCGCCCGCCGTCTGACAGCTGCGGGATACGCCCGCGTGGATATGGTGGACGGTGCCGGACAGTTTGCCGTCCGCGGCGGAATCATGGATGTCTTTCCCCCGGTCTTTGAATCGCTCGGCGAAGAGGAGACGGGAAAGAAGCCGGAACCCTTCCGTATCGAACTGTTCGGGGACGAGATCGACCGTATCGGACCGTTTGACCCCGAATCCCAACGCTTTTTGCGAAACCTGGAGGGGCTTGAATTTCCTCCGGCACATGAAGTGCTTGCCGATCGAAAAATTCTGACCGCCATTCGGGAGACAATTGCCGTACACGCCAAGCGTTCCAAAATTGAAAACGCCAAACGGGCAATGGAAAAAGAGATTGCGGCAATCGATACCTGCCTTGCCAACGACGATCCCGATCTTCCGTTTTTGGATAAATATATTTCCCTCGTCTATCCCGAACGCGCCTGCCTTCTTGATTACTTCGGCACCCGCCCTCTCATCTTCATGCGTTCGCAGACCGCAATCACCGAACGGTTGAAGACTTTTGAAGGACAGATCGCGCAAACCGTTACCGATCTTCTGGAGAGCGGCACCATTGCGGCAAAAAATGCCGAATATGCCTGCCCGAACTCGCGATTTGCCGCCTTTCTTTCTTCCGGTGTGGTGCTCCGCCTGGAATCACTGACCGGCTCTTCGTCGGGAGAACGCCTCGGCGGGCTCTTCACATTCCGAACCAAGCATCTTGTCACGTATGACGACAAATACGATCTTCTCACGGAAGACCTGACAAACTATATCCGGAACGGCTATCAGACCGTTGTCATTGCCGAAAATGAGACGTCGGCAAAAAATGTCGCGGGACTTCTCGCCGAAAAAGGATTTCGCTCGGTAGCGGAAATTGATAAGGAGGAACCGGACCTCAAAACGGGAACCGTCCTTGTCAAATGGCGCGAATTTCTGCGCGGTTATGAGCTGACGACGGCACGCATCGCCCTTCTTTCCCTGTGTCCGGACAGCAAGAGCGGCTCACTCACCGTCAGCAATCGACTGAAAGCACACCGCCGGAAGCGAAGCGGCACTCAGACCATCCTCTCCGCCGCCGATCTTGAAATCGGGGATTATGTGGTTCATGAGACCTACGGTATCGGCGTTTATGAGGGAATCGAAAATCTCACGGTAAACGGCGTTTCCCATGACTATATCAATATCCGCTACGCGGGAAGCGACAAATTGTTTCTGCCGGTGGAAAAAATGGATATGGTCTCCAAATATATCGGAGCCCGTGCGGAAGACGGTCTTGTACGCCTCTCCAAGTTCGGCGGTGCCGAATGGGGACGCACCAAAGCCAAAACCAAAGCCGCCGTCAAAGACATCGCCAAGGATCTCATCAAACTCTACGCCGAACGGATGCGCCGTGAGGGAATCGCATTTCCGCCGGATGACGAAATGCAGGCGGATTTCGAAAAATCCTTTGAGTACGATGAAACCGGTGCCCAACTCGATGCCATTCATGACATCAAAGAGGACATGATAAAACCGGTACCCATGGACCGCCTGCTTTGCGGGGACGTGGGCTACGGCAAAACCGAGGTCGCATTTCGGGCGGCATATAAAGCAATTCTGGGCGGCAAACAGGTCGCCATACTCGTTCCGACTACCATCCTCGCACTCCAGCATTATCAAACGGCTCTCAGTCGTATGCGCGCCTTCGGGGTGGAGGTCGACATGATCTCCCGCTTCCGGACGCAAAAACAGATTGCACAATCGGTGCGCCGCCTCGCACGCGGCGAAACCGACCTCATCATCGGCACCCATCGTCTGCTCTCATCAGACATCTCCTTCAAAAACCTCGGTCTGCTCATTATCGATGAAGAACAGCGTTTCGGCGTAGCACAAAAGGAAAAAATCAAGCAGATGGCGGGCAATGTCGATGTGCTAACTTTGACCGCCACGCCCATTCCCCGCACACTGAATATGGCGATGGGCGGCATCCGCGACATTTCGGTTCTGGATGAAGCACCGGGAGACCGCCTGCCCGTTCAGACGTATGTCATGGAGGAGGATGACACCATCCTTTTTGAAGCCATCCGACGCGAACTTCGCCGCGGTGGGCAGGTGTTCTATATGCACAATGTGATTGAATCCATTTCCTCTGTCGCCAAAAAAATTGCGGATGCCTTTCCCGACACCAATATCCGCATTGCACACGGAAAAATGGAAAAAGAGGAACTGGAGGACATCTGGAACTCTATGCTGACGGGAGAAACCGATATTCTCGTCAGTACCAGCATCATCGAAACCGGCATCGATGTTGCCAACGCCAATACCCTCATCGTGGATAACGCCCATAAACTCGGGCTTTCCCAACTCCATCAGTTGCGCGGACGCGTAGGACGTTCTTCACGACGCGCTTATGCCTACTTTGTGTACCCGAAAAACATGGCACTCTCCGAGATCTCGGAGAAACGCCTTGAGGCAATCCGCGACTATGCCGAATTTGGTGCCGGTTTCAAAATTGCCATGCGTGACCTTGAACTGCGCGGTGCCGGAGATTTGCTCGGAGCGCAACAACACGGTCATCTTGATGCAGTCGGCTACGACCTCTATATCAAACTTCTGAATGAAGCGATTCTGGAAGAGAAGGGCGAAAAACAGGAAGCCCCTGCCGAATGTAAGGTTTCGCTTGATTTTGACGCATTTCTGCCCGAGAAGTACGTCAAATATGCCTCTTTGCGAATGTCGCTGTATAAACGGATTGCCCTTATCCGAAACCGTGACGATTACTATGACATTACCGACGAGTTGATTGACCGCTTCGGCGAAATGCCGACACCGACCAAAAATCTTCTCCTCATCGCCCTCCTGCGCGGCAACGGAATCGCCTGCGGTCTTACGGAGATCACACAGGAAAGTAACCTCATCCACCTCTACCCGAAACATTTCGACATTGAAGTCTGGTCGGTACTTTCCGAAAAATACGGATGCCTGAAAGCCGTTCTTTCTTCCCGCACCTGCGTAGATCTGAACCTGAGTCGTGCAGAAAAGAAGCTCGCGGGAAAACCACTTGAGCTGTTGAATATCATTCTGGAGGAATACCAAAAAACGGCAGCGGAAATGTCCGTGCCGGATGAAACATGAACGGGTACGGCACGCCGTACACGAAAGGAAACAAAAATCATGAAAAAGAAATGCCTTCGTCGTTTTGTTGCCCTCGCCGCGGCACTCCTTCTCACACTCTCCTGCTTTGCGGGCTGCGGCGGGACGGGGAAAAAACTGATGACACTCAAAGACAATTCCCTCTCTGTAAACCTCTATGAGCTGATGCTGTCGATCCGTAAGGGAGAAATGGCATATGCCATTGTGTCAGCTTACGGCAATGCCGACAGTCCGACCTTTTGGGGTACAGTGATCGACCAGACCTCCCTGACATATGACGATTACTACACCGCCGCGGTTCTCGAAAAAGCCAAAAATTATCTCTGCGCCCTCGCCCTGTTTGATGAAATGGGATTAGAATTGCCCGACGCAACCGTCAAAGCGGTGGACGAGGAAATACAAAAACTGATTGAAGAAGACGGAGAAGGCTCCAAATCCAAACTGAACTCACTTCTTGCGGATTATGGTGCCAATATTGACATTCTGAGGGAATATAAACTCCTCACACGAAAAATTTCCACCCTTGCCTACTCGCTGTACGGACAAAACGGCAGTAAGATCGGAACTGCAGTCAAGGATCGTTATTTTGAGGAAAACTACGTCGCCTTCAAACAGATTCTGCTTTCGAATTTCCGATACCTGTATAAAACCGATGCCAACGGCGATGAAATTTATTATCGGGAGGACGGTTCCGTCGCTTACGATACGGTAAACGGCACCGCCAAACCGGAGAACGGTTCCTTTGTCTACTATACTGAGGACGGAAGAATTGCCTACGACAAGGAAAACGGAAAACGTTCTCCCGTAACCGACGAGCAAGGAAATGCCAAAACAGAAGCATACACCAACGATGAAATGCTCGACCGTCTGAATCTGGCAATCAACCTGCGGGATGCCGCTGCCGGAGAATCGGCTTCGGTCTTTGAGAGCCTGCGCTTGGCTTACAGCGATGAGGAATTGGGCAACGACTATGATCCCAATGCTCTCAATTACCTCTCTACCGCCGTTGAGTATCAGTCCATTGCCTCCCCGTGGAAAACGCTGGATACCTTGGCAAAGAAATTGTCGGAAACGGAAATCGGTGAAATTGCCATCGTGCAGACCGATGCCGGCATCCATCTTGTGCGGAAATACCCGCTTGAAAGCGGTGCATACGAGAACAAAGACAATTCCCAGTGGTTTACCGACAGCGTGTACGGCGTTTACGATTTTTCGACCAATCTTGTCAACACACTGCTTGCGGAAAAGCTCGCGGCATATGAGAATAAAATCACAATCGACACTTCCCTGCTGACCGGACTGTCTCTCAAGACCGTAAAAGCAAATTTCTACTATCATTGACATGGAAGGCGGTGTTAAAAAACGCAAAAGAATTTTTTAACACCGCCTTCGATATGAGGTTTTGCAACTTGACCCCGCCGATTTGCAGCCAAAGAAGTCCGAAAAAACAGCCGGCAAAAAACGACCATATTGCATCAAAAAAGCCGAAATCCGAACAATATTTTTGAGGGACCGACGCAAATTATGCGTCGGTCCCTCGTTTTATCGCGGCACAGGACATGCAGTCCTGAAAGCGGAAGCCACTCTCGTTCCGGTTGCCTAAACATCGTTCTCGGTAAAAAATCTCTCCTCATGGGCGTCTTTCAACACATCCCCCGTCTTTCTTATCCCCAAACGGATTAATCATGACAGGATGTCAGAAAATCACACAAAATAAAATCATAACAACCCCGGCAGACCGTCTTTTGGTCCAAAAACGTTTTGTCCCGCGCGCGTTTGAAAAAATCGTACTATGAGACAAGGATTACTTGTTCTCTGCGTCCCGTTTTTGTCTCCGGTTGCGCGAACGGCGGCTCGCAGACACGATCACAACCACCACTACGCCCGCCAAAACCGCCAGCATCAGCAAGGTCGGAAGCGCGCCGACAAACCAAACCGCAAAATTCTGCCAACCGTATCCGAAACTCCGCCAGCTTTGAGTGAGGGCATTTTTGATGCGATCGCCAAAAGTCGTTTTCGGTGTAGTCACAGACGAATATTCGATTACTTCCTCAAGCTGCATGATGACCGTAGAATAAGCCGCACGGCTGTCGATCACCTTCATGCGTGCCTTTCCCGATTCGATCTCGGCAATCACGTCATACAAACGATCCTTGATCTTCAGAATAGACTCCACATCCTCTGCCTTCTTCAGCATCTCCTCATACGCCTGACGCTCGCTTTCCAGAACCTCGACACGCGCCGCCACATCATAATACTCCTCGGTTGCGTTGGACATGGAGGAATTTTCCGACACAATATTCACAGCACCGCCTACTTTGTCAAGAAACCCGTTCAATTTGTCGGCAGGAACCCGCATTTTCAGATACACTTTGCGGCAGAAATAGCTGTCGTATCCGTACCCTCTTCCGTTTGACTCAACCGATTCCTCATAGCCGCCGCAATCGGCAAGCATCTTGCGGAGATCGGAGAACGCCTTGTCAAACTCCTTGCTCTGTGCCCGGAGAGAAACCGTGCGGATAATCTTTTCGGTCGGAGAATCCTCCTTGCCGATACCGGCACTCGTATTGGGCTCTTTTGCCGGAAGCGAAATCATATCCGAGTAGTATCCGTCATCTTTTTCTTTATTGTAGGAATTGTTGTCGAAAAAACTCTCCTGCGGATACTCGGCATCCGACCGCCTGAAGTCTTCCTGCCCGGAACCGCAGGAAACAAACGTCAACAAAATACACAATACGGACAAAAGGCAAACCGGTTTTCTGAATTTCATCATCATTCTCCTTTTCATATTGTCGTTACTTATAAGACGAAACGAAAAGGAAAAAGTTCCCCGTTTTGCAATTTGTCCGCAAGTTTTTCTAAAATTATTTCAGTTTGGCAAGAGCACTTTCAACGCCGTCAAGATTTTCACGGAACTTCGCCAATTTTGCCCTTTCGCCCTCTACCACAGCGGCAGGAGCCTTTGAGACAAAGCCCTCGTTGGCAAGTTTTCCGGAAAGACGGGCAATTTCGCCCTCCAGACGTTTTTTCTCGGTCGTAAGACGGGTACGCTCCTTCTCGGTGTCGATAATATCCGACAGCGGCAGGAAAATGGTTGCGGAATCGGTAATGATCTGAACCGAGTCGTCCGCCGACACCACTCCCTCAAAACTCTCGGCAACCGCGATCTCGGATGCCGATGCCAGACGCGTAAAGAAGGTTGCGGTCTTGTCATTGAAGCTGTCGGTGTACTTGGTCGCAATATAGACCTTTGCACGACGTGACGGTTGAACATTCATCTCGCTGCGGCGTGCACGGATAGCGCGAATCGCGTCAAGTACGCGGGACATCTGCTCGCAGGCATCCGCGAACACAGGCGTTTCTCCTGCCACAGGATACTTGTCAATCATAATGCTTTCCGCCTCATGCGGCAAAGAAAGATAGATTTCTTCGGTAATGAAGGGCATAAAGGGGTGCAACAGACGAAGAATTCCGTTCAAAATCGTAAAAATCACCTGTTGTGCCGTCAGATTTTCCTCGGTTCCCTTCTCATTCAGGCGCACCTTGGAAAGTTCGATATACCAGTCACAGAACACATCCCAAGTGAAGTCATAGAGATTCGAGAGTGCGATTCCCACTTCATAGTGATCAAGTGCCGAGGTTACAGAGGCAACCAACTCGTCGTACTTCGTCAGGATCCACTTGTCCTCCATTGCCAATTTTTCGGGTGCGGGAAGTCCGGCTTTGTCGATTGTCAGATTCATACGGACAAAGCGCGACGCATTCCAGAGCTTGTTGGCAAAGTTACGTGCCGCCTCAATCTTCTCGTCCGAAAAACGCATATCGTTTCCGGGAGAATTGCCCGTGGCAAGCGCGAAGCGGAGCGCGTCGGCGCCGTATTTGTCGATAATCTCCAGCGGGTCAATGCCGTTGCCGAGAGACTTGGACATCTTTCTTCCCTGTGCATCACGTACCAGACCATGAATGAGAACCGTGTCAAACGGAATTTCACCGGTGTATTCCAGCGACGAAAAAATCATTCTCGAAACCCAGAAAGTGATAATATCATAGCCGGTGACCAGCGTGTTGGTCGGGAAGAATCGCTTGAGATCCTCGGTTTCTTCGGGCCATCCCATCGTGGAGAAGGGCCAGAGAGCCGATGAGAACCATGTGTCAAGCGTGTCAGGATCCTGACGCATCGGCTTTCCGCACTTGGGACACACGGCAGAATCATCCTTGGTTACAATCATGGCACCACACTCATCGCAATAGAACGCAGGAATACGATGTCCCCACCAGAGCTGACGCGAAATGCACCAGTCCTGCGTATTTTCCATCCAGTGGAAGTAATTTTTGTCAAAACGCTCGGGAACAAACCGAATCCGACCGTCACGCACCGCTTCAATGGCAGGCTTAGCCAAAGGTTCCATGCGAACAAACCACTGAAGGGAGATCATCGGCTCAATGGTAGTGTTGCAACGATAACAGGTTCCGACCTCGTGCGTCAGATCCTCGATCTCCATCAAATATCCACCCTCTTCAAGATCCTTTACGATTGCCTTGCGTGCCTCGTAACGATCCATACCGGCATATTTCGGGTAATTCTCCGTAATCTTGGCATCGGAAGTGAGACAGACCTCCAACGGAAGCTGATGACGACGACCGACCTCAAAGTCGTTCGGGTCGTGGGCAGGAGTAATCTTCACACAACCGGTTCCCTTGTCAAGTTGTGCGTGTTCGTCGCCCACAATCGGAATCCGTCTGCCAACCAACGGCAGAACACAGTATTTGCCGATCAGATGCTTGTACCGTTCGTCCTCGGGGTTGACGGCAATTGCCGTATCTCCCAAAAGCGTCTCGGGACGTGTGGTCGCCACCTCCAGATAGCCGTCACCGCCAACCAGCGGATAACGGATGTGCCAGAAATGACTCTTCTGTTCCTCATAGTTGACCTCGGCATTCGAAATAGAGGTTTTGCAATGCGGACACCAGTTGATAATACGTTCACCGCGATAAATGAGCCCCTTGTTGTAAAGCCGGACAAAGACCTCCTTGACCGCTTTGGAACACCCTTCATCAAGTGTGAAACGCTCACGTGTCCAGTCACAGGAGGAACCCATTTTTTTCAATTGTGAAACAATGCGTCCGCCGTATTTTTCCTTCCAGTCCCAAGCGCGTTCCAAAAACTTTTCACGACCGAGATCGTCCTTGGTAAGTCCCTCTTTCCGCATAGCTTCCACAATCTTTGCTTCGGTGGCAATTGATGCGTGGTCTGTACCGGGAAGCCAAAGGGTGCAATATCCCTGCATTCTCTTGTAACGGATCAGGATGTCCTGGAGTGTGTTGTCCAGCGCGTGTCCCATGTGAAGCTGACCGGTAATGTTCGGCGGAGGAATCACAATAGAATACGAGGGATTCGGATTGCGACGGTCAGGCGTAAAATACCCCTTTTCACACCAGTTCCGATAAATTCTGTCCTCAAAATCCGAGGGAGAATAGGTCTTGGGAAGCTCATAATTCTGTTCCATAATCTGTCCTTCTTTCCATAAAAAAACACGCCCTGCTATCAGGGCGTGGAAACGCGGTACCACCTGATTTCGCGCCAAAGCGCGCACTCAAAGTCCGTAACGGGGAATCCGGCACCGCTTGACACTAAAGTGCTTGGGCGGCACAGCTCCGGAGCGACTTCCGCGACTCCGGACGTAAACTCGCACCGACCGTTTACTCTCTTAAGACCGATTTTCGCGTACTGCTCTCCATCTAAGCATTTATCACAGTATAACACATAAAAACCCTTCTGTCAAGCATTTTTGCCTCTTTTTTAAGGCAAAAGACAGGAATAGAGTTGACAAAATCGGGAAAAAGTATTATAATAAATTGAAAATATCAAAAAACGGAGGATAAAAAATGGTTGTAACCAAGGAATCCATTATCGGCGATATTCTGGACTATGACTCCGATACCGCACGTTTCTTCTTTGAAATCGGCATGCACTGTCTCGGATGCCCCGCATCCCGCGGTGAATCCATTGCCGATGCCTGTGCCGTTCACGGCACCAACGCCGACGAGCTGGTAGCCAAAATCAACGCTATGCTTGCCGAGAAGAAGGCGTAAAAACGAATGAGGGCTGTTTTAGATTGCCATTTGAAACAGCCCCCAATACAAAAAGCAACACAAAAAATCAAGGACATGCCCGATTGCCCTTGATTTTTTGTTCGGTATAATTTTATCAGGGGTAACACACGTCACCGGCAAAATAAGAGAAACCTGACAGCCGTACCAAGAGAACCCCTTTTTTGCAGAAGGAGTCGATATGACATTGCCGCCGCTTAAAAACCGATTGTCAGCCGCCATTCCCTTTGTTCGCAAGGGAAGTTTTCTTGCCGACATCGGTACTGACCACGCCTATCTTCCCATCACTCTTGCCCTGACAGGACACATCCGCGGTGCGGTAGCCGCGGATATTGCCGAAAAACCGCTTGCCATTGCATCCACCAATATCCGCGCCTGCGGCGCAGAGAATCTTGTCTCTACCTGCC
>CAKSSY010000053.1 GCA_934489945.1 uncultured Eubacteriales bacterium | reverse complement strand
GTGTTTCGCCGGAGAAAATTAAATTTTGACAATTTATACCGTTAACCGAAATGTCCTCTGTCATTTTTTTGATAAACAACGCCTCGTCTCCTTTATCAAGACGAAATGTAATGTAATTACAACCGTCATAGGAAATGTTACTGATTCCCAGAGTAGAACTGTAACATTTCAGATAACGAACGAGTGTACGGAACGATCTTGTGCCAAGCCAAGGAAACCAACACTTGGTAATCCCGCCGAGACTGACAAGCGATTGAGAAAGCATTTTAGTATTTCCGGCTAGTGTGCGTGCAGTTTTCAATCTGGCAATCGCATTTTCCTGCAAATACGGGTAAACGATATCTTCTTCAAGAACCCGCTCCATCCTTTCTAAAATTTTCGTATGAATTTCCCCATAATCACCTGGCCATGACACTTCCATTTTTCCTTCAACTGTGTGAACATATACCAATCGTCTCGACGTGTCCACTTCCTCCACTTCCCATACTCTTCCGGCTAAAGCAAACCGATCTCCGGGAGGCGGCGGTGTCGTAATGGTGCCAATCTCGTCGGAACCATTACGTACCGTAAAATCCTCACTATCTTTAAAAACCGCATAAAACTTGAAGCTCCGTAATAATTTCTCACCCTCAAGCCCGACAATCAATCCTCCCTCTTCGGTAACCTCCAAATACTCATTGTTAACCATGGAAACTAACAATGTACGATAATCTTCTTTTTCCACGTCTTGAAAGGGCGGTAATGTCAAAACACTTTCTGCCAATTTTGCCGCAGTCATTTCTCCACTTGCACATAAGACACTGAGTGTTTGGTGAAACAAAAGGCTCACCGGCATCTTACGGATCATCGGCGGCTCAATGAAGCGTTCTTCAATATAAAGCTGAATAATAGCAATAGCACGAAGAAGCCCCCATGGCATAAGCTGGGGCAAAGGAGCATTCGGCAAAGGTTCCTCTTCTCTGAAAACCATAACCATTTCCGGTGGGACTTCACGTCTTCCGGATCGTCCAAGGCGTTGCAAAAAGGAGGAAACCGTATTGGGAGAATCATATTGCAATACACGATTCAGTTTTCCAATATCAATTCCCAATTCCATGGTAACAGTGGCACAAGTGACAGTCGGACAATCAAGTTCCTTCATTTTCACTTCGGCTTCTTCTCTGAGACTGGCTGATAAATTACCGTGATGAATCAAAAATATATCGGGATCTCCCCGCTTTGCGGCAATCTGTCGGAATGTGGCGGTCAGATACTCCGTTTCCTCGCGTGAATTGGAAAAAACCAACGCCTTTTCTCCTTTTACGCACTCGTACATATATTCAAAACCGGCATCATAAATCGCCTTTGAATCATTCGCGAAACTACTGTGAGTTTTTGTCTGATTGAAATTCTGGTCTTGGATGTAAAAATGTTCCAAACCAAGCCGCCATGTAATCTTTTCGGATTTAATCGTCGGAATATCCGTATTTCGTCTGCTTCCGGAAGCAAGCCACCTTCCGACAATTTCTGTATCGCCTATTGTAGCAGAAAGTGCGATTCTACGTGGTTCATGACCGATTAAATGCCCAATTCTAGCAAGTTGGCAAAGTATTTGACTTCCTCGATCGGTACCAATCAACGTATGAATTTCGTCTATTACCACAAAGCGTAAGTCCCCAAACAAGCGATAAATATCATTGGATCGATTGATAAGCATGGATTCCAGTGACTCCGGCGTGATTTGCAAAATACCATTTGGATTCTGCAACAATTTTTTCTTGTGAGACGACGAAACATCCCCATGCCAATGTGTAACCGGGATTCCGCTTTCCTCAAGCAATCTGTCAAGTCGTTCATACTGATCGTTGATTAAAGCCTTAATAGGCGAAATGTACAAAACGGCAATTGTGCGCGAAGGCTCCTCTTCCAACATAGTCAAAATCGGAAAAAAGGCAGCTTCGGTTTTTCCACTTGCAGTTGATGAACAGAGCAACAAATGATTGTCAGTATTGAAAAGACAATCTGCGGCGGCAAGTTGAACCTCTCTCAATGTCGACCATCCGCTCTCATAGATGAAGTTCCGGACGTATGACGGAAATCTCTCAAACAATTCGTCGGCATTCATCTTTTATAGCTCTTCCTTTCAAAAAACAATATCTTCCGTCGTAACTTTTCTCGGTACGTTTTGCTCCTCTGTTTTCTGAGCTGGAACATTTTCTCCCCGCTTTCCCTTCACAATTGTCTCAAACGAGACAGATTCATTTTGCATCAGAACATTCAGAATGGTCATATAATCCCGAATCGTTTCCCGTGGCGTAATCATCGTTTCAGCTCCTACACGAGCCGTATTCAACTTTAGAAACACCGCCATATCCTCTTCGGTAATTCGCGGTGTTATATTGTAATATTGCGCAAACAAATCTGTCAATCTTTTCAACAGTGCATACAGTTCATTCTCTCCAAGGCAAGCCAACCGAATAACGGGCGTATTGAAATTTCTCACACCATCAATCTCATATTTGCTATCACACAGGCGGCTTCGGAGAGCTTCATAACTGAAGATACCGCGTCGTGTATCCTCAAGAAACTGAGGAGTTCCCCCAAATACGATAGCCAGCCCTTCCGAATGTCCTTGCAAGGTATCGTTAAATATGGAGAGAATTTTTTCATAATTGTTTTCCCTGCTGATACGATTTGTAATTTTATACAAATTCACACATTCATCGATAAAGACAACCATTCCATGATACCCTATTTTACGAACAAGAACAGCCCATAGCTTGATAAAATCATACCAGTTTTCATCATCAATCACGATAGATACCGCAAAGCCGAGCATCCCTTTTGCCTCGGTTTTGTTACTGTACTCACCGCGAAACCACCGCAAGCAAGCACTTTGTTTTTCGTCATTTCCATCAATATATGCTTTATAATATTCCGAAATGATTCTGGCAAAATCAAACCCGCCAACATAAAATTCAATTTCCCGAATTACCGAAAAAATTTCTTTTGCCAATCTGTCCGAAAAATCCGGTGACGAAACCGGAATTCCGGCTTCTGATAATTTAGCTTGTATGGAAGTAATCCATTTTGCGAGCAATTTCGGAAGTGCCCCACCCTCCGGTGACGATTTGGATGCCAAATTACGAATTAATTCACGGTATGTGGCAAGACCACTTCCGCCTGTACCGTACAAACGACGTTCCGGCGTAAGATCGGCATCCGCCGTGATAAATCCCTTATCCAATGCATAGCCACGAACCAGTTGCATCAAAAAACTCTTTCCGCTACCATACCGTCCAATCAGAAAACGAACTGAGCTACCGCCATCCCGAACCTTCTCCAAATCACTGAGAAGAGCCAATATCTCATTGTCTCTCCCTATCGCAACATATGGAGCTCCCATTCTCGGAACCACTCCGGCAGACAAAGACGAGATTAAAGAAGCAAGAATCCGGCGAGGAATTTGAATATTATCGTTATTTTGCATTTCTATCCTCCTATATGAAACATTTCACGGTAGTCTTCGATAAGACGATACCCTCCATCTGTTGATTCTTCAATAACAATGTCTCCGAATGTATCAGCCGCTTTTTCATTGATTGAGTCGACTACATTTTCTTCAAAAAGCCGATTTTCTTTACAAAATTCACGTTGTGCTTTGTCATCCCCCAAAAGCACTGCATAAAAAAACGAACGATAGGAGAAAATTTCATTCAAGAATGCAGAAACAGGATCATCTGTAATAGAGGGAGTCGATTCGGAGGACTCTTGTGCTTTCTCCAGAACACTCTCCACAAAACCGCCGCGGGGTGTCTCATGTGGAACATCTTCATCAAATGCTTCTATCAATTTTTCTGTCACATTCCATGAATTTCGTTCGATATTCAAAGCCTTTTCCAAAGAAAAGACTTCTTTGTTCGGCTCATACAGCTTTTCGTACTCCGGCTTTGTGTCCGGTATTTCTCCCGTAAACTGCGTCAAAAAATATTTGTCAATCTCATTTTTGATTTCATCCGGTATTTCACGTACTCCGAGCCTTGACCGAATTCCCAAATATGACCGTAGTTTATTCTCCATATACTTTATAAGGTCGGCAATCTGATATTTCAAGTCCCCGGCTCCCACCAAAGGAACAAAATCAACCTCTATATGCTTTCTGACCCGATAAGAGCAAAGGGCACCCATGAATGCAACTCTCGAAATATGCCTGAGTTGCATTTTATCGGTTCCAAACATCCGAAGAAACGGAAGAATTTTTTCAAAACAGGTTGGTATATATGTATCATACAATTTTTGGGTTTTGTCATCATAGTATTTACTTTTGCGATAATCATATTTGTTGCAATCATTCAGAAGAAAGGAAGCAAGTTTAGGTGCATCCGTTTCGTCAAAGTGATAATAGATTTCGCGCAAAGAACAATGGGAAATCATATCGCGGTTAATCCGTTCATCCGGAAAAGAAAGCGGAATCCGATGAAGAAGACTATAATCACAAATCCATTCAGAGAGCGACTTGTCCAATTGCGGATAGGTATTTCTGTAATGCGACCAAATGCCAATCAGCGTTTCCAACGCCTCCTGTGCATCAAGCAATTCTCCAAGGTTGATAACCTCATAAAGATAGAGATAAATATAACCTATTTCCGTCTCTATATAGACATGTTTCCTGATGTTTTCACGCCACCAAAAATAAAAATTCAATTGTTGGGGATTCATTTGCGAATATTGAGGGACATAGGAGAAAAATGAAACACGAGGGCATTCTTTTCCGTGAATTTCTTGGTATGCTATAGCATTTCTGCAGAAAAACTCATAATAGTTATAGGAATTTTTCCACGGGACGATTTCCACACGACGGATCAGAAAAGACAGGTTTTCATAAACTTCAGACGGGTCGGAATTTTTTTCCGAATCTCTCTTAACGGATGTAAAATGCAGAATTTGATTTTCCTCCGTTTTTTGTTCTGCCGAGCTTTCAAGATGGATCTCAAAAAGCTCCGCCTCCGTTTTGAACGGCGAATACTTTCTGCTTTCTTTTTCCGGAGGAACCAATCGGCTTATATCCCAAAAAGAATCAATTTTTTCTTTTCTGTCTTGCTTCATCCTGTTTCCTCCTACTTAGGTTTTATTTTTTTATTATATCATTTGATCGGCAAATTGTCAATCTGTTTGCCGTTTTATACAGGAGAAAAAAATGAAAAAACATCGTTTAGTCTGCTTTCTTGTTATATCTGTCCTACTGTTTTCCGGATTACAACCGGCAGTTTACGCCGAAACCCATATAAAATGGATAGATTTTACACCTACCCGTGTCGCCCTTGAACAGGCACTTGATTATGATGTGAAAACCAAAGACAGTTCCTTCCACATAGATTGGATCACCCTTTTGGCTCTTGTTGCCACGGCAAACGGCGGGGATTTTTCGGGATATCAAAAAAAACAGATGGATACGATGGCAGAAAAATTATCAACCGGACAGGATCCTTTCAGCATCGTAAAAAATCAAAAGCTGTTGCGATATTATATAGAAGCCTATAAAACAATTCTTGGCGGCATGGTAGGAGAATATACCGCAGTAAAAAAGAACTCAGACGGTAGCGAAGTGCGAGAAACCCATTACGGACTTCGTGTATTTTCGCCAATTGCATCCGGTTTTTCCTATTCTCATTATGATGACTTTGGGGTTTCACGTTCTTACGGATATAAAAGACGACATCTTGGTCACGACATTATAGGAAGCATCGGAACCCCCATCATCGCGGTAGAAAGCGGTTATGTTGAAGCGTGCGGATGGAATCAATATGGTGGTTGGCGAATCGGAATCCGCAGCTTTGACGGAAACCGATATTACTATTACGCCCATTTGCGGAAGGACCACCCATATGCCGATCTTTATGAAGGAAAGATTGTGAACGCCGGTGAAGTTATCGGCTATCTCGGCATGACCGGATACAGTGCCAAGAAAAATGTCAATAACATTAACGTTCCGCATCTTCATTTCGGTCTCGAAATCATCTTCGACACATCACAAAAAGATGGTTGGAACCAGATATGGCTGAATCTTTATCCGCTTACCGACTTTTTGTCTTCCAATTGTTCCAAAACTTATCGAAACACGGAAAGCGGCGACTCAGAATCGTATGTATACTATGAATATCCGGAAACGCCGGATTAAAAAATTCAATAAAAATGGTTGAAATTGAATGGATTCTATGATAAAATAATGTATTATTTTTGAAAGGATCCATCTATGTTTACCAACATCCTGAAAAAAACAATTCGTCGTGCGTGCTACGCATATACGATAATGAGTTTTCTTTATTTGATTATCATGCTTGATCTTTACCGTACCGCAACCAATCCGTACCCCGGCACGATTATGAGGTTTCTACCATTCGTTTTTTTGATTGCACTTGCCAACACGATCGTAACAGAGACAAAAATAAAAAAATCGCTGAAGATCTTTGCCCATTTCCTGATCGTAACATTGGATATTGTTTTCTTTGTCTGGTTTCCCGCGCGGACCTTGTTTTCTGCCGGAACAGTACTTTTGCTCTTTGTAATATACGTTATTCTTTACATTGCCGGCACTTCGATAACTCTTCTTGTTCTTTCGGCAAAAAAGAAGAAACGGGAACTGAATTCCGAATATCAAGAGGTATACAGCACCACAAAACGGAAATAATACAGGCAGATATGCAATTCCGCATATTGAAATTCCAAATGTACGGAGTTAATTTATGGAAAACAAGCGGTTTGCGAACCTGTCGTCTGTAGTTTTTTTAGGAATTCTTTTTTTTATCTTGCTGCTCCTCTTCTACAATGCCGGATTTCTTTTCAGGGAAAATCTTAAGCAGACAAACCAAGATATTCCCGTGGATGTTGTTGAAAAGGAGAGTCCGGTTCTCGCACAATCCGAAGATATGGGAGAGACGTATATCAGCCGCATCGTATTTCTTGGTGAATCTACCACATATGGTCTGTGGCGTTATGGAGTTCTTCCGGACGGTGTTGCTTCCAAACAGGTTTGGACGGGTGCCACTGTTCAGAACGGAAATGTTTGCTGTGCCGGCACTTTATCTTTGTCGCCGTCTCTTACAAGCGCGAAACTGTTTTATCCGGAAACAGGTGAAGCATTAACGATTTCCGAAGCTCTCTCGCGAAAAAAACCGGAAATTCTGATTGTTACACTGGGACTGAATAACGGTGCCTCCTACTACACCGAGGACACATTCAAGCAATGTTATCGCGCCCTTCTGAATTCAGTCATATCTTCCTCAAAAGATACTACGATCTTGCTACAGTCTATTTTCCCGGTTTCTGCAACTTGCAAAATAAAGGCATACACTCCGGAACGTTTGGCAATGTGCAATTCTTGGATATACGATCTTGCCTGCGAATATGGGGTGAGGTATTTGGATACGACTTCGGCTCTTTGTGACGAAAAAGGATTTATGAAACCCGAATACGACAATGGCGGGGATGGAATCCATCTGAACCGTGAAGGGTTGAAAGCCGTTCTGCTCTATATTCGTACGCATGGATATCGGGAGGAATCATGAAAAAATTTCTGTGTTTATTTTGCGTTGTCTTTTTGACAGTTATTCTTTGCATAACCGGGGCGGCAAAAGCGTTTCCAGATACGAAAACCATAAGCGAAGCCATTCAAAAAGTCTGCCCGGTCGGATTCGGATATGTTGATAATTCGGAATATTATATGGGCAGTTATTTTTCCGGTTTGGAAGATGTCGACGATTTTTATATTGTCACTTGCGCCGACAGTACCAATTTCAGTGAAATCGGGGTTTTTCATTTCAAAAACACCGACAATTTGACTGAAAACAAAAAATATGTGAAACGTTATCTTCAAAAAATCAAGCAAAATTTTGAAAGCGGTGTAGTCTACAACGCGGAAGAATATCCAAAATTTGAAAATGCAAGGATAATTCCTGTCGGAAATTATCTCGTCTATGCCGTTCTTGACCGTCATGAAATTCTTTTGGCGGAAAAAGTCGTTCGCAATTTAATCACCACGTAAAAAGGTCATAAATAAAAAATGCTGTGAACTCTTTGTTCGCGGCATTTTTCGTTTTTGGCACAATTATTGAGCAAATCATATTGAATAAGCCAGCACATCATGCTATAATAAAAATAAAGAATATATTTTTCAGACGAAAAATTCAGAAAACCCCGACAAAATGTTACATATAATCGTTATATATAATGGGAGAAAAAACTATGCCGGAGATCTTGCAAAGAAATGACGATGGTTTTGAATCATTTTACGAACGAAATTACAGATTTGTATATCGTATTTGTTTCACATACATGAAAAATCAGATGGAAGCAGAAGATTGCACAGAAGATGTTTTCGTCAAGGTATTGACCGGAAAATTTTCCTTCCAAGATGAAACGCATGAAAAAAAGTGGCTGTCGATCACAACAATCAACCTTTGCAAAGATCGTCTGAAACACCGATGGCGAAAACAAATCTTATCCATTGACGAAGCTCCTGAAATTCCGGACGAAAATCCTACACTTATAGACGAGACGCTGGAGATTGTCAGAAAATTGCCGACAAAATATAAAGATGTCATTTACCTTCACTATTATATGGACTATAAAACAGACGAGATTGCCAAAATGCTGAAAAAACCGCCGTCCACAATACGAAATCACTTACGGGAAGCACGGGAAATGCTTCGTCAACAGATAGGAGATTAGAACTATGAATGAAAAAAAAATAAAAGACACCATTGACCGTATTGAACCGTCAACTGATGTCAAAGAACGGATGTATCAAAATATTTTGAAAAAGGCACAACAACAAACATCAAACAAGAAAGTCCCTATACAGAAAAAACATTCAACGTGGTTTATTCGCTATGCTCTTCCGCTTGCCGCTTGTTTCTGTTTGCTGGTTGTAGGAATGACCCGTCTCCTTCCGAATAGTGGTCACATTGATCCGATTGAAGGAACTGTTATGGGAACAAATCCTTTTACAGAAGTAAAAAATGCCGACGATTTCCAAAAAATCGGTATTACTTTGGACGCTCCGGAAAACGCACAAAATGTCACATATGCAATCATCGACAACGCAATAGCAAGTATTACTTTTGAATCAAAAGGAAAAAAATTTGTCCTCCGTGCATCCAATCAAAATACAGATTTCTCCGGACTAAACGGTGAAGTACTGGCATCGGAACAGATTGATGAACCCAACCATGCAATCCTTGCCACCGTACAAACACATGAAACCCGATACTACAAAGTATCATGGACAATACAAAAAACCAACTATTGTCTGTACGGAACAGATGGTGCAGACACACAACAAGTAATAGTGGTATATAACGCTATGCAAGGAAACAGAAGTTAAACCGATTTCAAACAAAAATGTCGAAAGATTTTTGAAAATCTTCCGACATTTTTGTTTGCTCAATCGTTATATCTTACAGAAGCGTATCACGACACAGCGTACGAGTGTCATTCCACGCATCAAAATCAAAAAAATCAAGGAGCTTACTGCTATGAAAAAAATCACATTGGTTTTACTGTCTCTTTTCATGATGCTCAGCATCGTTTCCTGCAAAAAAATTGACGCCGATACAAAACCGAATGACACCGAACCTAACATAACTATAACCACTTCCCCGACTGAAATTGAACAAAAAATCGCCTCCTCCATTGGTACGGATCATTATCTTTGCACCATAGATATAGAAGAAGACTGGTTAAAAAATTATTTTGGACTGGATATGGACAAGATTGAAACATATGTCGCAAAGCAAAATCCCATTGCAGCGGTAAATCCGGACACGGTTATTATTCTCAAAACCAAGGACGGCTACGCCAAAGAGGCGGCAGACAAGCTCAATACTGCCTATGCTCAGCAGGTCAGTTATATCCGTCAATACCCTTTCGGTGTACAGAAAGTATTGGGAGCACGCATTTTTTGCGATGGCGATTATGTGATGTATATTCTCGCAGGGGAAAGTTATGAAGGGGAAAACGGCGAAGAAGAAGCGAAATTGGCAGCTTCTGAATACGCAAAGATCGATTCGGTCATCAAAGAAATTTTCAAAAAAGCATTGGTCAACATCGCTACCGTGCCGGAAGATGACGGAAAAGGCGGCGGACTGATTCCCCCTGAGAATACAGATGAACGTGAACTTGTAATCGGAGGATAACTCATGGTATTTTCAAGTCTGACATTCTTACTGCTATTTTTGCCGCTTGTTTTGTTACTGTATTTTCTCGTCCCGAAATCATGGAAAAATGCAATACTGTTTATTTTCAGCCTGTTGTTTTACGCTTGGGGAGAGCCAATATATGTTGGTCTGATGATCTTCTCCACCGTTTTAGACTACTGTTGTGGTCGAACGGTGGAGAAATACCGCGGGACATCAAAAGCAAAAATCGGATTGTTAGTATCCGTGATTGTAAACCTAAGTCTGTTATGTCTGTTCAAATACACCGACTTTCTCATCAGTACAATAAACACCATCTTCGGCTCCGGCATTCCGCTTCTCAATCTTCCTTTGCCAATCGGAATTTCTTTTTACACATTCCAAACCATGAGTTATACCATAGATGTCTATCGGGGCGATGCCAAAGTACAAAAGAACATCATCTCCTTTGGCGCATATGTGTCTCTGTTTCCTCAACTGATTGCCGGTCCCATCGTTCGCTATCAGACAATCGCCGATCAGATCGACGATCGCACTCACTCCTTTGACAAATTCGGAGAGGGCGTGAGACGATTTGTTTGCGGTCTCGGGAAAAAAGTGTTGCTTGCCAACAACATCGGGCTTCTATGGAGTACCATATCCAAATCGAATGAACTGACTGTAGTTTCTTCCTGGCTTGGCATTATTGCTTTTGCTTTTCAGATTTATTTTGATTTCTCCGGCTACTCCGATATGGCTATCGGTCTCGGAAAAATGTTCGGTTTTGATTTCCTCGAAAATTTTGACTACCCGTACATTTCAAAAAGCATTACCGAATTTTGGCGGCGGTGGCACATCTCCATGGGCTCTTGGTTTCGAGACTATGTATATATCCCTCTTGGCGGCAATCGAAAAGGACTTGGATTGCAACTCCGCAATATCGCCATTGTGTGGCTACTGACCGGCTTTTGGCACGGTGCCAGTTGGAACTATGTGCTTTGGGGTGTATTTTATGGATTTGTGCTCATTTTGGAAAAGATTCTGTTGTTAAAATATCTGAAAAAAGCTCCGTCATTTCTATGTCACATTTACACATTGCTATGCATCTCGGTAGGTTGGGTCTTATTCGCCTTTGAAGATTTTTCTAAAGGCTGGTCATTTCTGAAAGTAATGTTCGGTCAGGCAACCTTCTGCAATTCTGCAACGGTCTATCAAATACTCTCCTACTTGCCGTTACTTTTGCTGTGCGTTGTTGCGTCTATACCTTTTGCTACAAAGGTTTACCGAAAGTTAAATGAAAAATGTAAAACCGGATTGGCAATCGCAACCGATGTAACCGCCGTTACTGCTGTCACCGGTCTTACAATCGCCTATCTTATCAGCGGTTCATATAACCCGTTCCTGTATTTCCGATTTTGAGGAGGGCACATACTTATGAAAAATAAAGTTATCACTTTTGTTTTTTGTCTGTTGCTGACAGTCGGCATCATCTCCGGGATACTTACCCCGGATAAGTACTATTCTGAGAGCGAAAAACGTACTTTGACACAAAAAAGTGCCATATCTATCGTAGATTTTCCAACCGGCAAAATGGGAACGGCACTTGAAAAATATCTGTCAGATCAATTCCCTGCCAGAGACAACTGGATCACTGTAAAAACACTGTCAGAACGCATCAGCGGAAAAACAGAAATTTCAAACGTATACTTTGGTAAGGACGGCTATCTGATCGACAGCTTTACCAATTACAACAAAGCGCAATTCGAAGCTAATATTTCTACTCTTGTCGCATTGAACCAAAAACTGCAATCCCAAAACATTTCCATGCAAGTGATGCTCGTTCCCACAGCATCCCATATCCTTTCAAACAAACTTCCGATTTGTGCACCAAATCTTGACCAAAAAGCCTTCTTGGACTGCGCAAAATCGGTTGGACTAAGCACAGTAGATGTTTTTTCTCTTCTGAACGAGCACAGTAACGAATATATTTACTATAAAACCGATCATCATTTCACAAGCCTTGGCGCATATTACTGTTATTCTGCATGGAAACAGGCGCAAGGAAAAGTTCCAGAACCGATCTCCGCTTGGCAACAACAGATTTTGTGCAAAGATTTTCGAGGGACAACTTACAATAAGGTCAACTATCCGTTTTCTCCTCATGACACGATTACCGCATACTACAAAAATCCGAATCATACCGTGAACTATAATGATGGAAATTATGTAACAGACTCTATCTATGAACGCAAATATCTCAACGGAAAAGATCAATACGCAACATTTCTGAATTCTAACCAAGCAACTACGGTTATCAAAGGGAATGGAGAGGGTAAACTTCTGATTCTGAAAGATTCCTATGCCAACTGTTTCGCCCAGTTTGTCATTGATGACTATGCCGAAACGCATCTCATTGATCCGCGTTTTTTCAGAAAATCCGTGTCTGACTACATTGCCGAAAATGACATTACGCAAGTGCTGGTACTGTACAACATTCCGAATTTTGCCTCCGATACAGCGATTTCACAAGCAGCAAGATGACGGCTGGAAGTTCCAAGTGAAAATTCATAAGCGAAACCGGTGAAAAGTTTCCCGGAAACCTCTCCAAATTCCGTGTGCTTATTTCTGAATTTTGCTTACAGGATGACAGATTTTTGCTTCGGCACCGGTTTGCAATACTTGATGAAGAGCCTTTTCCGCTTCCACTTCGTTATGA